>CAZJWW010000264.1:0-1507 GCA_964549895.1 uncultured Gammaproteobacteria bacterium | reverse complement strand
ATGCTCAACATCCAAATGCCACCCGCTTGGCAGTAAGTGAGCTCTTACCTATCCTCGTGTGAATCATATGTGATTCAAACTTGTGTAAATCATAATTGATTTACACTACCAAGCGGAACGTTGAGGAGGGTATCATGGGTTTTGGGTGCGGGGATTGAAGTGGCGGAGTTTAGATTTAAGTATGGACGTGTTTATTCGATTGTCCGAGGCAAATATTTTACTAAGTGATCGAAAATTATTCGAGCTGTAATATTTGTCTTGAGGTCTTCATGCATAACAACCCACATTTCGAGATCAAATGAGATTTGGTCAGGTAGTATTGCAACAAGGTCAGTTTGTTTTTTTGCGATATTTTTGTGGCAAGTGCCAATCCCAAGGCCTTGCCTCAATGCGGCGAGTTGACCAATATCACTATCACATCGGAACGATAGGTGATTAGCCGTTATTGCACGTCCTGCAATACTAATATTATTCCAACGTTCTATATCACGGTCAATTCCAATAAGGTGATGATTTGCTAAATCTGCCATATGTTTTGGCAAAACTTTATCTTTTAAATATTTCTGATGTGCGAAAAGGCCAATAGAAACCGTGCCAACTTTTTTCGCTAAGAGACGCTTTTGCCTCGGGCGTACCATGCGGATCGCAATATCTGCGTCTTGATTGAGTAAGTCGTCTTGATAGTTATTTAAAACAAGCTCTAAATCAACATCAGAATGTTTGTTCCGAAACAAATGTAAAATTGACGGTAGAGTCTCAACGCCAATAATTTCACTTGCTGTAATACGAACTGAGCCACCAAGTGTTTTCCCTTCTGTTAGCGCGAGACGCTTTAAAGCGTAGGCGGACATAGACATGGCTTGTGCCTTGGGTTTGAGAGAAAGGGCTAACGGTGTTGGAATAAGCCCTTCTTGAGAGCGTATAAATAATGGTGCTGCAAGAGCCTGCTCCAAATTATCTATATGGCGACCAGCAGTCGGTTGTGTAAGTGACAGGTGCCGTGCAGCGGCAGAGAGACTGCCAGTGTCGAGAACGGCGAGAAAAGTACGCCAATAACCCCAATTAATGTCTTTGCTGTCCATACATTTATTTATATCTATTCTAAAGTATTCGTCAATTTCCAAATACCAAGATGTCACTTATCTTTTTCTTTAAATACGAAGGAAAAATTATGAAGTTCATATTAAAAGTATTAGCTCTTTTTATGGCTGCCTTGAATGCTACGGCATGAGCTATAATTCCTAAAGATGAAGTTGTTACAGAAACTCTTCTACCAGCCAAACCTGAACAAGTTTGGCAAGTTTTAACAGATGGCTCCAAATATTCAGAATGGAATCCTTTTATCGTGAATGTTGAAGGCCGTTTTGTGAAGGGTGAGAGGTTAATAAATACGATGGAACCGACGCCAAATAAACAAGTGGTGTTTAAACCTAAAGTGTTAGAGGCGAGGTTAGGTAATACCCCCATTATTTAGCGGGTTTTATAAGTAGAATTTTCTATATGCTTT
>CAZJWW010000263.1:0-1693 GCA_964549895.1 uncultured Gammaproteobacteria bacterium | reverse complement strand
CATGGCCAAGGTTTTACCGCCCGCGCCCGCACAGAAATCCACGACTTTGTTGCCAGGTTTAACATCGGTCAATAACGCCAACAATTGTGAGCCCTGATCTTGGATTTCGAACCACCCTTGCTGAAACGTATCCAGCGTCGATAAAGGCACTCGACCTTCAAAGCGCAATCCCCAAGGTGATAATTCTGTTGGCTGAGTGCGGTAGCCGGCGGCAGCCATTACAGCAACCAGCTCCTGCAACGATGCTTTTAATGTATTGACTCGAATATCGGTGTTCGCTCGTTGATTAGATGCCTGCATTTCAATTTGATAACGATCACCCACCGCCACTTGAATTTTATCTTCCAACCACAGCGGTACATTTAATCGCACATTCAAAGGGGCTGACTTTAAATTCTCAAGCGATATTTTTTTTAAGGCATTTAGTTGTTCAATTCGGAGGGGTGTTGGACTGTATTGTTCACCATTAAAATAGGCACTTGGTTCTTCACCGTCTAAACTTAATTTAAGCGCTGCCAATAATCGGCTGTGGCTACCTAAATCAGCCTGCTCTAGTAAATATTCGTAACTCAGTCGATTACGTAAAATTTGGTAGAAACCTTCGGAGATCGCGGCTTTGTCTTTAGAACCAATATAGCGGCGTTGTTTGAAATATTGCGCCATGGTTTTATCCGCAGGATACGGTTTGGCGAAAGTTTGATCCAATAACTCAATGGTGGCTTGAATTTGAGCGGCTGGTCGCATGCGATGCTATTGCTAGATTAACAAGGGCCGAACTATAACAGAGTTTAGGCTTAGCAAATGCTTGTCTCGCGCGGATTATACAAACGCAAAAAAACTAAAACACCTCTTGAAAAACAGCATCACTACCACTAAATAGGGATTGTCAGCCGCTCACGTGAGGGCTGACTTAGCTCGCCCAAACCTACGCTCAAATGAGGCAGGTACAGGCAAACTTTAACCTTTATGGCTCATAACGGTCTAAACATTTTTACGAGTGATCGGAGCATAAAACTGGAGATTTATAATGAATAGAATTGACCTTACACCTTTATATCGCAGCAGCGTTGGCTATGACCGTTTTGGTTCATTACTGGACGCCGCATTTCAAACAGAAAAAACATCGGCTAGCTATCCGCCTTACAATATTGAAGTTATTGAAGAGAATAGTTATGTCATCACTTTAGCCTTAGCTGGATTCCAAGAGTCGGAGCTGGATATTCAGGTGGAAAATGGCGTGTTGACCGTTAGCGGCAAAAAAGAAGCGTCAGAGACAGCCAACAGCTTTTTACATCAAGGCATTGCTAATCGTTCGTTTGAACGAAAGTTTAACCTTGCCGACCATATAGAAGTAGTCGGAGCTGATCTGCAAAATGGTTTACTGGCAATTAATTTGGTAAAAGAAGTACCGGAAGCAATGAAGCCAAAATCCATTGCCATTAATGGTGCTTCCGGCAAACTTGTAGATAAAGCGAAAGTGATTGCTCACGAAGAAAAAGCGGCCTAAACGCGACGCTTTTTAAGCAAAAAAGGCAGGCCGCCTGGCCTGTCTTTTTTTATGCATTGACATTACGCGACCCGAACCTATAATCACGGGCAGAACGATGGTGTGTCGGTATCAGTCCCAAAAGATCCAAGGACTTTTCAGAACACTTAAACTGGGAAGTTGGTGTAAATCCAACGCTGCCCCCGC
>CAZJWW010000262.1:0-1719 GCA_964549895.1 uncultured Gammaproteobacteria bacterium | reverse complement strand
ATGGTGGTGTGCGACAAGCCGCCTACCGGTCGGCGTGGTGTGATTACTACTAACTCCGATTTTATACCAGGTGGGCCATCTTCAATCATCGTTTCTAATTCGCCGACCCAGCGCCAGGCATCCAGTCCTACCGCCACCCTTGATACCGTTAGAGCTGCAAGCATCAATACCATTAACGACGCAGAAATCATCAGCGCGGCACTGAGGAAAGAGATGGTTCCTGCAGGTATCCATTGCATGCCAATATAGGCCATACACAGCAAAATCAAGGCACTGATAAAAATTAAGGCATAAATTTGTCGACCCCCTATGCGTATCACCATACCGGCTACCCAATTTAAAAATTGCGTACCACGCAACAGTCCTGAGGCTTCATCGCCACTAGATCGAATCAACAATACAGGGGTTCCGGTATCGCCATAACTAATTCGTTCAATGTGTTCGTCTAATGAGGTGTCATTTTTAAATTTTTGTTGATAACGCTTTCTTGCCACAATCCAAACAAGTAGTGATGGAATAGCGACTGCTGTGACCAGCATGGCTGTTGTTATGCACCACGCGAACCAACCATGTGCAATGGGGTTAATCATGGTAATAATTTGCCCAGTGCCAATAACCATAATGATCAACGATAAAATTAAAGTCATGATACTCAGTGGTCTGCGTCTTGGAAATAAAAATGGGGTTGCCAAGCAAATCACACCGTCAATTTGTTCTTGCACCTGCAAGTCTTGTAGGGCGTACATGGCGACGTTGCCACCGTGGCTGTGGGCAATCAAAAAGTGCTTCTCGTTGTCCTTTTTGGGCGTGCTTAAAATATCATCTTTAAGTTTTTCGGCACCGGTCAGACGCGCTTCATTGGTTAGGTCGTACAGTTTTTTAAAAAAAGAACCTAGCGAACCCCAGGGCGGGGGAATCTTGTAGCTTACGGATTTGTTGAGTGCGATTGACAATCGTGCTCGAAACCCTTGCGGGTCAGTTTGTTGGTCGCGGTGAACCCAGTCCGTGTTCGCACCAAAGGTGCCATGTATTAGAGTGAAACGGTAGCTTGATGAATCTTCGTTCGATTTTTCGATCACAGTGGCTCAAATACAATTTGGTTTAAGTAGTGGGTTTAAGTAGCGATCATATGGCGATTAAGCATGGCTTTGTACCATTCAAGCTGCTCCAATCGTTGGTGTTTAAGTAGTTTAGTCTCATGAGTGTGGCTTTGGTGTAAGAACCAAGGCATGTCTAAAGAATGCCATGTGTAGTTAACCTTGTTGCCACGTTCTACTTGCCCGACAATGAGCTTGGATACTTGCTGTTTATGCACTATGTCTTCGTGCCCCAGACCTTCGCCGACGGTTAATTGACGAATGCCGTTCAGATCGCGTTCGTCGCTTTGGTGCACATGGCCGTTGAATAAAGTATTACAGTTAAGGATGCTCATCTGTTTGCGCAGCCATTTAATTTCACTCGCACTTCCAATGCCATGATCTTCACCTTCGCGAGGATCCTCCATGGGTTTGTGGGTGAAAAATAATTGATCGTCATAGGCTTGTTTTGAACGGGCTAAAAGATCCGCCAGCTTCCCTCGATTTCCAGAACCGGCGGGAAAAAAATCAGCCGCAGTATCCATATTAATAAATCGTATGCCGCCCAGCTCAAAAGCGTGATTCATCGGGCCTAACTCATTTAGAAAACGCTGATAAACCAAACCGCTTTGATTAAAATCGT
>CAZJWW010000261.1:0-1743 GCA_964549895.1 uncultured Gammaproteobacteria bacterium | reverse complement strand
ATCACACTAATATTGAAATCATAGATCAAAAGAAGAGACTATTGACTTCTGTAATCCGCGGCCCCAAACATGACCCTTTTCTCCCCATTCTCTTAATTGTTGTGGTCGCAATTGGATTGTGGCTGTGGTTGCAATTGGGCAACAACTTTGGTGACAACACCGAGAGTGTCTTCTGAACCAATAAATAACTTTTTAAGATCATACCCGTGGTGTTTTTGATCATCTTATTAATCGAGCTCAGCACCGTACCATCCACCAATACAACTTCTAATCCCAACACAAACCAACGAGCTCATGCCGTAGCGAATTACTTCAGTGCCGCCTGCGTTGGTAGCCACATTGCCGTCAATTGTGCTGCTGCCACGGACGCTTAAATCAAAGAGTAAGAAAAGAACCCTGCTCAGTCGCATAAAGGATTCCAGTATCGTCAAGAACAGATTTCTTTCTTTTCAATTAGCGATGCCATATAAAGAGGCCCTGCCTTACCTGCGATCATGGATAGTTTGGTAGCCAATTCAAAATGCTCGATAGTTTGAGTGCAATAATGACCACGCCAAAGCTTAAAACCAGAGCCCATAAGCTAGATGAAAATGTTGGGTCACTCAGCGCCATTTTTCGGTACATTAACGCAGGCACAATAAAAAAACTAAAGGCGACAAACACGCCAGCATAGGCGATAGCACTAACAAATCCATAGGGCGCATATGTGCTCGCTATTAGCGGCAATACAAATGCTAAGCAAACCGATTGAGCACGGCCCATTGGGCTTGACGTCAGTTTAAACCTGTCGACTAAAAAGTGTGCCAACCCTAAACTAACACTAAGAAAGGAGGTGATTACCGCAAAATGTGAAAACCAAGTTAATGAAGACCGCATAAACGAACTATTAGAACTATCTTGCAGTGTCGCAATTAGTGCATTTAGGCCACTGCCGTTACCTGCGACATCGATAAAATTCGCTCTAGAAATGTTTCCCAATGTTGCTACGAGCCAAATAAGATAGACCAGCAATGCCAATATCAGCCCAAGAAGAATACTTAAATTAATTTTTTTACTTTGATTGTTGTAATGCTTGCTCAGACTAGGCACTAGGCTCGCACAAGCAAAAGCGGTGACGAAGACGGGTAAAGCAGACCATAAATATTTGATGTTGCCAGCGTCCAAACTCATGAACGAGGCTACGTCAATCGATGCTAATAAACCAGAATTGGCTGTCGTAAACGTCACGACCATGCCAACCATTAAGACCGTGCTTATACGGCTGACCATAGATGTATCTAACCAAACAAATAATGCAACAGCGCTGGCAAACACAAAACTCAGTAGGGGACGCGGTACTATTATTCCGTCAGTCAATATCGGCGCTAAGCTGGTGCCTAAAATACCCGAGCCTGCAGTGATATACGCGTACATTAAAATAAACATAATGAACGCGATGGAAGTGTTATTAATACGCGCCCATGTGTCACCTAAGGTATTTCGCACCAAGGTATTAAAACTACTGCCGATTTCATATTTGATATTTACCTCGACCAATAATTTGGCTGCAAGGTAGGTAAAGAGTGCGACCACGGTTAAACTTAACGCTGCCCAAGAAAACCAAGCGCCTGCTGACACTAACGGTAATGCAAACATGCCAGCGCCAACGGCGCCGCCAGCGACTAGAATTACGCCGTGCCAAAGCGGTTTTGACTGCGGACTAATTGAAGCTTGTTTATTGAGTTTCATTACTATAGCTTACAC
>CAZJWW010000260.1:0-1743 GCA_964549895.1 uncultured Gammaproteobacteria bacterium | reverse complement strand
GGGTGATAGGATTCGAACCTACGACCCTCTAGTCCCAAACCAGATGCGCTACCAGACTGCGCTACACCCCGACGGTGTGTGGTTTTACTTCATACTCCGGCGAAATTGCTTGGGATCAGAGTATTGAGTTGTTAACCTCAGTTGATTAGTCAAAAAAAGCCCTGACTTATACTGAAAAACAGTAACCACGCTGCAATGCATTGAGGCGCGACTATACTGAGAGATGCTAAAGTCGTCAACGAAAAACGCCAAAAAATAAGTAAAAATCACACCTTGAATTTCAGAACATAAATCCCTATAAACACGGCATTAACAATCAATAAATACTCAAGGTTTACTAAAACCAACTTAAAACTATGAGCAAGCAAAAGAGCAAACAAAAAACCCACGCTTTTCAAACCGAAATCAGCCAGTTGTTGGATCTGATGATTAACTCTCTATATAGCCAAAAAGAGATTTTTCTCAGAGAATTGATATCAAATAGTTCAGATGCCATAGACAAACGTCGCTTTGAAGCGCTGACCGATGCTTCATTGCTTAATGATGAAGAAGAGCTGGCCGTTACGATTACCACCGATGTTGAGGCGAAAACCCTTACCATCAGCGATAACGGCATAGGCATGACTCACGACGAAGTCATTGAAAATATTGGCACCATTGCCCGCTCCGGCACCAAGAAGTTTATGGAAGCGTTGAAAAGCGGGAAAGATAGTGACAATGACATGAGTCTAATTGGCCAATTTGGGGTTGGTTTTTACTCGGTTTTTATGGTGGCAGATAAAGTTACCTTGGTCACGCGCAAGGCCGGCGGCGATTCGGCCGTTCAGTGGGAATCTGATGGTAAAGGCGAATTTACCATTGGCGATGTTAAAGAAGACAAGGTTGGTACCTCTATTACCTTGCATTTGCGCGAAGATGAATCCGAGTATCTAGATGATTTTCGTCTAAAACACATTATCAATAAATATTCTGAACATATCTCACTGCCCATAAAAATGTTGGGCGCTGCGCCGCTGGACGATGAAGGAAACCCAGAAGCAGGTGCTGAGCGCGAACTAGAAACCATCAATACCGGCACCGCACTATGGGCCCGCGCTAAAAACGAGATTACCGAGGAAGAGTATCAGAACTTTTATCAAGGCCTCAGTTACGACATGGAGCCGCCGCTGTCGACATTGCACCATAAAGTCGAAGGGAATTTAGAATATACATCCCTACTCTTTATCCCTAAAAAGGCACCGTTCGATTTATGGAATCGCGAAACGCGAAAAGGTATTAAGTTGTATGTGCGGCGCGTGTTTATTATGGACGATGCTGAACATTTAATGCCCAACTACCTACGTTTTGTAAAAGGGGTAATTGACTCTGCTGATTTGCCGCTCAATGTGTCACGCGAGATACTACAAAGTGATAGGGATATCCAAAAAATCAAAGCACGCGCAGTAAAACGCGTACTGGATGAATTAAAACGAATCGCTAAAGACGAACCCGAAACTTACCAAGAATTTTGGGATGAATTTGGTCAAGCCATCAAAGAAGGTGTCGTAGAGGATGCTGCAAACAAGGACAATATTGTTTCATTGCTGCGTTTTGCAAGTACGAACGATGGCTCTGACAATCAAACAGTCTCTTTGGATGAATACGTAGAACGCATGCCCGAGGATCAAGAGGCTATTTATTATATAACCGCCGAAAGCCACAAAGCCGCACAAGGCTCTCCACATTTAGAGTTATTTGCCAAAA
>CAZJWW010000259.1:0-1770 GCA_964549895.1 uncultured Gammaproteobacteria bacterium | reverse complement strand
ACTCGCGACCCCAACCTTGGCAAGGTTGTGCTCTACCACTGAGCTATTCCCGCTTAAGAGGCGACATTATATTCAGATATAGGGTCGCGTCAATCGATGTATAGGCTTTTTAAATCAAATAATTTCAGGTCTGTCAGCCTTCCTTAACGGCTTTGTAAGCCGCTGATAAATAGATGATCATTGACCAAACGGTCAGCACCCCTGCAATATATAACAACACCTCACCAAAGCGTAACATCGGAATGCCGATAAAGTCTTCTTTGAACAACAAAAAACCAATCGCACTCATTTGAATACCGGTTTTAAACTTGCCTATTGTGGAAACGGCGACATTGGCACGCTTACCAATCACCGACATCCATTCACGCAATGCAGAAACGGTAATTTCGCGACCAATAATAATAATTACCACGATGGTGAATACCCAATTAGACATCAGCTTACTGAGCAAATCGATATTACTGACAACCAGTAGTAACATAGTGGCAACCAACAATTTATCAGCTACGGGGTCCAAAAACGCACCCAATTTACTGGTTTGGTTCCATTTGCGCGCCAAATAACCATCTAAGGCATCGCTAATTCCCGCCAAGGCAAACAACACTGATGCGTACCAGTGGGAATACTCCAACCCAGAGTAATAGGCAATAATAATTAGTGGAATTGCAATAATTCTAAAGAAAGTCAGGCAATTCGGTACAGTAAATGGCATAAATCTTAAGGACTCAGGTCTTAAATTCAAACTTTTAGGTAATACGTATATCGGTGCAAGAGTTTATCACTAAATCTCGCTTACAGGCTTCAACAGCTGTCTACTTTTTGAGGTAATGATAGATTTTTTTTGCCAACTCATTATTGATACCCGTTACTTTGTTTAAGTCCTTGATACCGGCTTGCTGAATCCCCTGCAATCCACCAAAATGTTTGAGCAACGCTTGCCTACGTTTGGCACCAATACCTGGTATCTCTTGCAAGACAGATTGAGTTTGCGCCTTACCACGGCGCGCTCGATGACCAGTAATCGCGAAACGATGGGCTTCGTCTCTGATTTGCTGGATTAAATGCATAGCGGCAGAATTTGACGCCAGTTTTATACCTACAGACTGACCTTCGATAAATAAGGTTTCCAAACCCGGCTTGCGACCTTCGCCTTTGGCAACGCCAACTAATAAGATGTCATTGATTTGCAGCTCGTGCATTATCTCAGCCGCCGATGACAATTGCCCCTTGCCACCGTCAATTAGTAATATATCTGGCAGCTTGCCCTCTTCTTTCAAAACCCGTTTATAGCGCCGCTGAATCGCTTGGCGCATGGCCGCGTAATCGTCCCCTGGTGTAATGTCTTTAATGTTGTAGCGTCGGTAATCGGATTTAGTAATGCCAGCTTGCGTATACACTACACAACTGGCAACAGTTTGTTGCCCTTGAGTATGACTGATATCAAAACACTCGATTCTCGATACCGTTTCGTCTAGCTGAAATACATCGCTTAAGGCTTGCAAGCGTTTTTGCACACTTTGCGTTTCAGATAAATGACGTTTTAGCCGTTCAGTTACGTTCAACTGTGCCATTGCTAACCAATCTTTACGATGCCCTCGCACATTACTACTGATCACCACTTTATGCTCTGATTGCTCGCTCAACCATTGCTCCAACTCTTTTTGATCTGCCACTTTCACGCCCACAATAATTTGCTTGGGCGCGGGTCGACGATGGTAATACTGAGCAATAAATGCCCTAAGGATTTCAGGCTCGCTAAAATCAAGCGGC
>CAZJWW010000258.1:0-1774 GCA_964549895.1 uncultured Gammaproteobacteria bacterium | reverse complement strand
TGAACTTACAGTAGAAAAACTACTACCGGCCTCTGCTGATGCCAGTTTTAGGCGGTATTTTCGAGCTCATGTACAAGGTGATACTTATGTTGTTATGGACGCCCCTCCCACCCAGGAACCATTAGATGCCTTTATTAGGTCTGGCCAAGCACTAATTAGGCAAGGAGTGCATGCGCCAAGGATTTTCGCGCAAAACCTTCAAAATGGTTTTTTACTATTAGAAGATTTGGGCAACATCACCTATCTAGACGAACTCAGCCGCAATGCGGCATGTGCTGAAACCCTTTATAACGGTGCGATCCAATCGCTCATAGCCTGCCAAGCGGGTGTTGATGAACAAGCTGATGTCGAACTTGATGCTTATAGCGAGGCAAAACTAGATCAGGAAATGGAGCTTTTCAATGATTGGTTTCTAGGTCGACACCTTGGTTTAAGTATAAATAATGAACAATCTAGCGTTTGGCACACTACCAAACAAAATTTAATTAAAACGTGCTTGGAACAACCTACGGTATGGGTTCATCGTGACTATCATTCACGAAATCTGATGGTTACCGAAGATGGTCATCCCGGTGTGATCGATTTTCAAGATATGGTAATCGGACCCATTAGTTATGATCTAGCCTCCATTTTTAAAGACTGTTATATTCGCTGGCCTCGAGAACAGCAGTTGGTCTGGTTGGAAGCCTATCGAGGCCAAGCTGAAAAAAAATTAAAACTATCGATTGAGCTTGCGCAATTAGTTCGTTGGTACGATCTAACTGGTTTGCAACGGCATTTAAAAGTACTGGGAATCTTCTGCCGTTTATACTATCGAGATGGTAAGTCAAATTACCTAAGCGACTTGCCAATGGTGGCCGATTACGTAGTCGAAGTGCTCACGTTGTATCCAGAACTGGATAGTTTCAAACAAGCGTTCGGCGAGTTTATTGAAGGTGCACAAACAGGTTTTGAAACCACTTAAGTTACTCAGCTTAAACTACTCAACTTACGATGGCTCCACTTAGATGAATTATTCATTCAAAAAAACAACGGTGGTATTACTCGCAGCTGGTCGTGGCCAACGCATGTTAGAGCTTACTGACAACACTCCCAAACCGTTATTGAAAGTCGGCGAACGGTCTTTGATAGAACACCATCTATTCTCATTGGCGGCACGCGGCTTTAAAGATATTGTAATCAACCTAGCCTATCTAGGTGAACAAATTAAGCAAACACTCGGAGATGGCAGTGCTTATGGCGTATCCATTCAATACTCCGAAGAGCACGACGGGGCTCTAGAAACGGCTGGTGGCATTCGCCAAGCCATTTCCTTGATAGACAGCGACCCTTTTTTGGTAATTAACGCTGATATTTACACAGATTTTTTGAGTAGCGAAAAACTTAAGCGGTTACTGCGGCCGCTGGATAAAGCCGCGCGCATTTTAATGGTCGATAATCCGAGCCATAATCAAGCTGGTGATTTTGCCATTAACCAATACGGCTTAGCGCAAAAAATTGCTCAAGGAAAGTCAAATAACTTGACATTTAGCGGTATCGCAACTTATCGTAAATCATTGTTTTTAAAAATAAAACCAGGAAAAAAAGCATTGGCCCCAATATTCAATACGCTGATAGACGAACAACGATTGGAAGCAGACTATTACGCAGGTGCGTGGACAGATGTGGGGACGCCTGAACGTTTAGTGGAACTAAATAAGTCTTTAGCCGACGCCTAAATCAGCCCTGAGCGGACTTTTGGTATGAGCCATGAGCGGACACTTTTGGTACGAGC
>CAZJWW010000257.1:0-1791 GCA_964549895.1 uncultured Gammaproteobacteria bacterium | reverse complement strand
GGGACATTAAATGCCAAAGACCCGGCATCAAAAATATTAGCCGCTTCTAACTCCTCAGAACCAATCGCAGTAATAGAAATTGGGACATCTTGAATACTTTGTTCACGGTACTGCGCGGTTACTACAATTTCTTCGAGTGCGGCTCGTTCTTGTGCTAAGACCGGACTGGCTATTACAGCAATACCGATTACCATATTGACCACACAACCTTTACTATACTGAATGAATTTCATAATCTCCTCCAAGACCGAACTTAAACAAGTTCCGATAAACTAAAAATATTTCGAATATATACTGATACACTTTGTTGTTAACAAGTTAAGTTACTGTATCATATGAATTTAAAATCTCCTATCTCGAAATTTAACTACAGCGAAGAGTTAGCTTTCTCAACCATGATCGCAAACTAGGTTTAGGAGCAATTATTTGTACGACACTATCGCAAAATTGGAATAGTAAACTAAAGTCCATTCCCGCATTTAAATAACCTCTGGTGTAAACAATAAAATGAATCAAGCTGAATCCACCGAACAACTCGTCTCTCGAATCATAGATAACGGCCAAGTTAGCTTTCAACAAGTGCTGGTCATTGTTTTGTGCCTGATCTTTAATATGATCGACGGCTTTGATATCACCGCGATGGCGGTAGTCGCAAAAACAGTGGGGGCAGAATTGCAATTATCAGCTGATAAAATTGGTTGGATTTTCAGTTTCGCTCTCGCGGGAATGATGGCTGGGGCTATGGTATTAGCTCCCCTTTCGGACATCATTGGGCGCCGCGCCATGATCATTATCAGCTTATTACTGGTATCCGTTTCTATCCTATTCACGGCTCGAGCAGATACTTTACTTGAATTTGTTGTGCTGCGCTTTATCAGCGGCGTAGGCGCCGGTGCTATGTTAGCCTGTCAGGCAACCCTAGCCTCAGAATACAGCGCTGATAAGTATCGGGCATTATCGGTCGGCATTGTTACCGCAGGTTACCCAATGGGTGCAATGATGACGTCAGTGGTCGCGGGCTACATTATGCCGGAGCACGGGTGGCGCGGCATGTTCTGGTTTGGCGGTAGCATCACCTTGCTTATGACGATCGTCGCCTTTTTATTAGTGCCAGAGTCGCTAAAGTTCTTGTTTGAAGCCCGCCCCAAAAATGCCTTAGCAAAGGCCAATCGAATATTAAGCAAGCTTAAAAAAGATACACTTGATGTGCTTCCAGAGTTTAATAAGCCCGAAATACCGAGTACGAACTTGATTGGCAATATGCGCAGCTTGTTGCACCCGAGCCTTAAAGCCACCACCCTTATGTTGTGGGCTACATTCTTTATGTGCTTTCTAACTTTGTACGTATTACTGAGCTGGGTACCAAGATTAGTTGAAGATGCAGGTCACGGATTTCAGGTTGGTCGCGATGCATTTTTCTGGCTAAATTTTGGTGCCGTATTGGGCATCATTTTTATGGGAGTAATGTCGACGCGTTTTGTTTTGAGTAATGTCATCAGTGTTATGGCGGGGGGGGCGGCAATTTGCATGATTTTGTTTGCCGCTTTGGATTTAAGCTTGTTCTTAATGATGCTGCTTATCTTTTTAATTGGTTTTTTACAAAACGGAGGCTTTACTGGTCTCTATGCTGCAGCATCTAAAGCCTACCCTACTGCGATTCGCAGTACGGGTATTGGTTGGGGAATCGGCTTAGGCCGCTCGGGGGCCGTCATTGGTCCAGTTGTGGCTGGCTACTTAATTGCGGCTGACTTTGACATTTCAGTGATCTTCTACCTATTCGCTATGCCAATG
>CAZJWW010000256.1:0-1818 GCA_964549895.1 uncultured Gammaproteobacteria bacterium | reverse complement strand
GGAGAGTAATGCGCTTTGTGTTCGCAGATAAGAATCGTAGCTAAGTTTTACGCTGGTATTTTGCAAAGCAGCCACACCGAGTAGACCAATGGACATAACGATAACGGTCACTAAGGCTTCAATTAGCGTAAAACCCTTAATACGACGAAAGTTGCTCATTTTTTTTGGTAGAGCTTTAAAAGAGTATGTGTGCTTATTCATGGGTATTAAATAAATAATAGTGAGTATGTCTAATAAGTTCGATGAAAAAGGATGTTAGGTTGTGGGTGCATCACAGTCGAATATTTCAGAAGAATATCGACCCGTTACGTTAATCATAATACGCCGATCTTGTGTCGTGTCGTCGGAACAAAATTCCATCTCGATTGGAGCGCCACGCAATAAACCAGTCGCAAGAAAAGTGATCTCATTCACGGTTAGAGGGCTGCCATCCAAAGTAGGTACGATACCGCCATCGTCCTCAGGTACGTAACGACGCAGAACACCAGGCCCATCACTGCTCAAATCAGCAGTTGGTACAGAGGCTAACGCCAGTACATAGCCGTCTTCCCAGTTATTAATACCATTAACTGTAACGGCTCTGTTTTGTTTAATAGCTTCAGTTCGAGCCAAGGTTAGGATGGAGCGAAACTCTTGCACCTCAACATCAACACGGTTTCGCGAAATAAAATCAGTATAGCTGGGGATGGCGACAATTAGAAAAATGCCGGCCACTGCCACCGTAATCATTAGTTCAATTAAAGTGAATCCTGAGTCTCTACTGTTTGGGTTCTTTTTTTCGCAAGTATGACGCATCAAATTGTTTCTCGTAAATAAAACGGTATATTGCTCTTTCGTGAACTGATCCTTAATTGTCTGAGGACACCAGCCTTAGGCCACAACCGCTAGTTATATTTTTTCCAGTTAGCAGTATTCATGAAACGTAAGTAAAACCCCACTCGTGATCAGATAAGTGGTCAATTTTTTCGGTTAAGCGGTAAAGTTGACGCTGTTTAACAGTTAAATTAGACCTTAGTCTGAAGTGCTGATCTGCTAACATACGGATAATTAAGTGGTTTTTTAACAAACGTGTCTTATAAAAATTGAAATTCGACTCAATTCATATTCCTAACCTGTGCCGAAACACCTCGGTATTAGTCTGCCTGTGCAGTACGACTGTGCTATCGATGGTTGTAGCGTTATCTAGAGGTGCCGGTTTTTCCTTCGGTTATTTTTCCTTGCTGACGTTTTATTTGGCTTGGCTGACCTTGGGTAGCATTGCCTTACTTTGTCTAAATCGCCGTTGGTTGAATCGGCAAAATCATGCAGTTACTTTGCTGGCACCAACGATTATTTTGTTGTTTGTATTTGCTCTAATCGAGGCCGTCGGTAAGCTATGGATAGCGGACAATGCGACCACTAGTTTATTTAACCCGGGAGTGTTTAATCGTGCATTGGGCATTACTTTGCTGGGAGGACTAGTGACGGCTTTTTTTTCCCTACTGAGTCGATTGGAAAAAGGGGCTAAGGCGGAAACTCAGTCGCGGCTGCAATCCTTACAATCACGGATCAAACCGCATTTTCTGTTTAACAGCTTGAATACTATTGCTGAACTTATTAGTGCGGACCCCGAAGCAGCCGAGCAATCAATTCAGTCTTTGTCGCTACTCATTCGTGCCAGCCTCGATGGCGTTAACGATCAGCATACATTACAGCAAGAGCTTAAATTATGCGACGGTTATGTGCATTTAGAGCGTGTGCGGTTAGGAGCAAGGTTGAATTACAGTAGTGACATAGTAGTGACGCACCCCGATAAATTTTATGTGCCTAAACTGATTC
>CAZJWW010000255.1:0-1832 GCA_964549895.1 uncultured Gammaproteobacteria bacterium | reverse complement strand
AAAACTAAAGAAATTCTCAGTGAGTGTTTCAGCCATTTTTGTATGTTTTTCATACCGGTCCATTGTTGTGGTGGTTTTATTTGACACAATGCATGCTACTTATTAACCACGTGTCTAACAATAGACAATAATTGTCATTTGCCAATTAGTAGCACTAGGCCGCTCAACAGCAGTAAACACTGAGCTTAAAATATTTAAATAGACGTTTGTGGAGTATGGGGTGACATTTTTTGTCACTAAAAATGACGAAAACGACAGTTTTGGGCCCCGATATTTAGATCATTTGCTAATCTAAATAATGTCAGAAAGACAAGAAATGATAGCGTTCGTCTAACGGAAAAAGACCAACGCCCTAGCAACAAGACTATTTAATGTGCGAAAGAATGCCGTCTAAAATATCCAAACTTTTGTATTCAATTACCAATTTCCCTTTGCCATTTGAGTCTTGTACTTTGACGGTGGTACCAAGCTTCTCCGCTAAATTTTCTTCTAGCTTCAATATGTCAGAAGACTTTTTTGCTGTTGATTTAGTTTTCTTTGGCTGAATATAAGTGCGCACCAAGGCTTCAGTTTGACGCACAGACAATCTTTTTGAATACACTTCGGCCGCAGCAAAATCTTGTTGTTCAGTAGGCAAGCCTAGTAACGCTCGAGCATGCCCCATTTCAATCTTACCGTGCTCTAACAATTGCTTAGCGCCACGACTGAGACTTAGTAAACGCAATAGATTAGTGACCGCAGTACGCGAACGGCCGACGCTCTTAGCCATCTCTTCATGCGTTAATTCAAACTCATCGGCTAAGCGCTTTAAACCTACCGCCTCTTCAACGGGGTTTAAGTTTTCGCGCTGAATATTTTCTATTAATGCTACCGCTAAGGTTGCCTCATCCGGAATGTTTCGCACCAACACCGGTACTTCTTCGAGTTGTGCTATTTGCGCCGCTCGCCAGCGTCGTTCGCCCGCTATAATTTCGTATTTGTCCGCCGATACAGGGCGTACTAAAATTGGTTGAATAATTCCTTGCGCCTGTATGGATGCCGCGAGCTCTTGTAAAGAATCCTGATCCATATTGGTTCGTGGTTGGTATTCACCACGCTGCAGCTTTTCGATTGGTAAAGTGCTAGGTGCCGTTTCTGGTGTTGTTTTATCGCCCGCGTTAGTTTGACTTGAGTCGGTGGTATCAAGATCCCCGCCCAATAGAGCTTCTAATCCACGGCCCAGTCTTTTTTTCTTTTTTGTCGTCATTGCGTATCTATCTAGCCGCTGCGGTTTTCTTATCTGCCAATTCCAAAAACTCATCGGCGAGGGATTCGTAGGCTTTTGCACCTTTGGATTGCGGGGCATAAGACATGGCTGGCTCACCATAACTAGGCGCTTCAGCTAAACGAACATTTCGCGGCACGATCGTTTTATATACTTTATCACCAAAATGAGTTTGTAACTGTTTGCTAACTTCATTGGATAGGGAATTTCTACCATCAAACATGGTTCTTAGCAAACCCTCTATATTCAAAGCCGGATTCAGCGTTTCACGAATTTTACGAATAGTAGAAATTAAGGCGCTTAAGCCCTCTAATGCGAAATATTCACACTGCATGGGAATCAACACCGAATTCGACGCCACCAAAGCATTAATGGTCAGAACGTTCAACGCCGGAGGGCAATCTATAAAAACAAAATCGTAATCGTCTTTAACTTCGAGCAAGGCTTTTTGTAGACGCATTTCTCGACCAATTTCATTCAGTAGCTCTACTTGAGCGCCAGCTAAATCACCATTTGCAGTGAGCACGTCTATGCCGCTGTCACTTTTTATAATCGCTTGTTTGGCCGT
>CAZJWW010000254.1:820-1854 GCA_964549895.1 uncultured Gammaproteobacteria bacterium | reverse complement strand
GTTTGCTGAAGAGTAGTTTGCTGAAGAGTAGTTTGCTGAAGAGTAGTTTGCTGAAAAAGTCGTCAGCTGATAAGCGTTCTATTTAGGCGATTTCTTAGGCTTTTTAGCCACATTATTTCTGACGTATTCCGGCGCAAAATCTACTGCGCTAATGGTCTCTCCTCTTTCAAATGCTTGTGTTGCCAACAATATTAGACTTGCTGCAGTCGGATACTCAATATCAGCATCTAAACCATTTTGCTTGCTAATAAGCTCGTTTAGATCAGCGCTGAGTTGTTCTGCATATTCTTGCCAGGCATTTCCCACCAACTGCATGCGCTTCTGTGATGGTGAAGATCCTTGCACAGATATTGCTTGCGGTAGGCTAACGTGTAATGGCGTTATTCGTTCTATGGTATTGAGCTTTTTGTCATACGCAGCCCAATATACTTCGCCCATGCGGGCATCAATACCAGCCAACACAACCCCATCGTCAGGTACTGTTATGGCCAACGCATCTAACGACGAAACACCAATCATGGGACAATCTGCCCCATAGGCAATGCCTTGAGCAACACCCACACCGATTCTTAAGCCGGTAAACGAACCTGGGCCCTGGCCAACCGCAACTGCATTTAAATCGCTTACCGCAATAGAAGCTAGCTGCAGCAACTCTTGTACCATCTCCAGTAAGACTTGCGAGTGTATATTATTGCCTACCAAAGAACGTTCATTGAGTTCACCCTGATGGCTTAGTGCGACAGAACAACAAGCCGTCGCCGTTTCAATAGCTAGGATAGTGGCCGCCATGCTAAATGTTTCTCATACTCAAACCTTAGATTTCTTATCAAGGGTCTGTTCAGCATTAGTCTCATCTGAAAACAAACTATTTAAATAACCGCAGACTTTGGAACTATCACTCGTGCGCCGCATTCTTGGTAAACTATTTAGAAATATTTTGCCATAGTGCGTGCGACGTAATCGCGCATCACAAATCATTAATACACCTTTGTCTTGCGAACTGCGAATTAATCGTCCTGCGCCTTGGCGTAAGG
>CAZJWW010000254.1:0-810 GCA_964549895.1 uncultured Gammaproteobacteria bacterium | reverse complement strand
CTCGAGGCACTTGGTAATTCATAAATGGGTTGTCTCCTGCTTCTTGCATGGCGTTTAGGCGTGCTTTTAATACTGGTTCGAAGGGTGATTCAAACGGCAGTTTATCAATAATGACGCAGCGCAGAGCTTCTCCCGGCACATCGACGCCTTCCCAAAAACTCATAGTACCCAATAACACCGGGTTTTTTGATTCCACAAAAGAATGTAATAGCTCCCGCTTACTCGTATCACCTTGTGCCAATACGGTAAAACCTCTGCCAGCTGTGTCACAGCCTGTGACATCAGAGCCCGTAGCAACAGAGCCCGTAGCAACAGAATCCGTAGCAACAGAATCCACCAATCTTTCTTCAAATTGTTGCAAACTCCTAAAACTGGTAAACAGCACAAATGCGCCACCTTTGCTGGCTTCCAGCACTGGCAAAACCTCATTAAATAAGGCTTGGCTAAAGGCTTCATCCTTGGGTTCCGGTAAACCTTCAGGGACATACAATACCGCCTGGTTAAAATAGTCGAACGGGCTATCCCATGTTGCTACCTCGGTATTACTATCTAATCCAGTAAGCTGTTGATAGTGAGAAAAATCCCCGTCAATTGAAAGCGTAGCCGAAGTGAAAACTCGCGCTTGTTCTTTATTACCGAAGTAGTTACTTAATTCATTGCCGATATCCAATGGTGTTTCGTGAATGCGAAATGTCCGCCGCGCCACTTCAACCCAACGCACTTGATCAGAGTCATCAATGTCATTGGCCATTTTTTGGCAGTCTTGCGACAATTCCAGCGCGCGTTCATAGCAACGCGTTAAGCCTTCAC
>CAZJWW010000253.1:0-1882 GCA_964549895.1 uncultured Gammaproteobacteria bacterium | reverse complement strand
TTTCGGGAAGCGATAGATAACAACATTTAAAAAGCTGCCCACCATTAGCCCCAGCCCAAGGGCTAATACTATATGCACAGCCGCCGGTAATGCGGCGAATTCAGCTAGCATATTCAGTCTCAATTAAGTCGAGAGTTTAGAATACCGCGGCAAGTTTGAAAATTGGTAAGTACATGGCTAATACCATGGTGCCGATGATGGTACCTAGCATTACGATCATTAGGGGCTCAATAATACTCGCCAGCGCGTCAACCGCGTCATCGACTTCACGTTCAAAGAAATCAGCTACTTTATCCAGCATGACTTCCAATTCGCCAGATTCTTCACCGCTAGACACCATTTGCAGCATCATATTGGGAAACAATTTGGTCGTTGACATTGATGCAGCGAGGCTGCGACCGGTGCTAATATCATTTTTGACGTCCATTACCCCTTTTTGATAGACGCGATTACCAGTGGCGGCGCCTACTGTATCCATGCCGTCTACCAATGGCACACCAGAACTGAATATAATGGCTAAGGTGCGCGCGAAACGCGCTAAGGCTGATTTTTTAAGAATAACGCCGATCACAGGGAGCCTAATCAGTATACGGTCCATAGTGAATTGCAGTTTTTCAGAGCGTTTGTACGCGAACATAAATCCGACAACTGCTGCGATAACCCCACCAACAAAAATATACCAGTAAGCTTGCATCCACTTAGATAAGTTAACGATGGTTCTGGTTAGTGTCGGTAAATCCGCACCAAAGCCTTGAAACAGAGCTTCAAATTGAGGAATAACAAAGAGTAGTAGAAGGATCGTCACTACCATCGCAATAACCAGTACGATAATAGGATACATCATGGCAGATTTAACTTTACTCTTAATGGCTTCAACCTTTTCATTATAGGTAGCGACGCGATCGAGCATAGTATCTAATTTTCCCGATTCTTCACCTGCTTGTGTAAGGCTCGTAAATAAACGGTTAAAGTGCTTTGGGTGTTTACTCAAAGCCACGCTCAATGCTGAGCCTGATTCCACGTCTCGACCCAGATCTAACATTAGGTCTTCCATAGATTTATTTTCGTGGCCACTGCCGATTGCTCTCAAGGTCTGGGCGATTGGAATACCAGCGCCAATCATGGTGGCCATTTGTCGGGAGGCAAAACTGATATCGCTACTACTAACTGGTTTGGCCGAAGAAAATAATGGCTTTGACTTTCTCTTTATCTTAGTGACCCTTAGACCACGCTGACGCAAAAGAGCTTTCGCTTGTGATAGCGTAGGGGCCTCTATTTCACCGCTGGACGTTGCACGTTTCTGATTGACACCTTCCCAGGCAAATTCAAATACTTTTTGTTTTTTCTTGGCAGCCATATTTTTCTCTTAATTTATTATTTTGACCCAGATTTAAAGATTCTTTTATGCGTTCGTTACTCGTTCAACTTCGGCTAAAGTTGTTATTCCATCTCTCACTTTGATAAGGCCAGCTTGACGTAAATCATGAATACCGTCATCGCTTGCGGCTTTTTCAATATCATTCTCAGTGCAGCCCTCCATAATCAGCGTTTTTATTTTTTCGCTGATGGGTAAAACTTGAAAGATGCCCGAGCGGCCTTTGTAGCCTTCAGTGCAATTTGCACAACCTTTCTTATTGGCTTCAAAAATAGATAGAGATTTAATTTCAGCTTTTTCAAAACCTGATTCCAAAAGTACTTTCTCTGGCAATGAAGTTTGCTGCTTGCAGTGTGGGCATAGTTTTCTTACCAGTCGTTGAGCGACAATCACCTGTACGGCAGATGCCACATTAAAAGCCGGTACGCCCATGTTTAAAAGGCGAGTTAGTGTTGCCGGTGCATCATTCGTATGCAGGGTGGATAAAACCATATGCCCCGTTTGCGA
>CAZJWW010000252.1:0-1892 GCA_964549895.1 uncultured Gammaproteobacteria bacterium | reverse complement strand
ATCAGTGCGATGATGTGGGTAGCGTATTCAGCCGAGACACCATGAGAGGTTAGAACGTCACCTAGTAAAACCAAATAGGCGGATGGCACGCCAGCGGCCGATACCGAATAGATTAGCGATTGCAGGGCCACAATGATTTGGTCACCGATAGTGACCGGTAGGCCATAGGCCTTCATTGTATAGAGTGAAAGCAAAGTGATGCCCATAACGGTGCCGACCATGTTGACGGTGGCGCCAATTGTGAAGAACGGGGTGGCTTCATCAGCATTTGCACCAAGCTCTTTACAAGCGATTTTGGTTGCTGGCAGGGTGGCGATGGAGCTGGAGGTTGAAACAGCGACTACCGCGTGCGGGACGGCCGCTCGAAGGATAAAACTGATTGGCTTGCCAAGCACCATTGAGGTGATTAACAACATAATAAGCCAAACACTGCCATAGGTAAGAATGTACACGCCGACGAAGGGGATAAGATTGCCCAGCGTTGCCACGCCACCTGGTTTGCTGAGCGCAATGGTGATTGAGCCAAACACCGCGAGTGGAATGGTAAATTGCAGAAACTTTCTAAACCCCGCTTGAAAAAGATCACTAACTCTATCTGCTTGATGACCCAGATCTAAACGCTTCAGTGCATAGCCAAAGATAACGCCTGCGTAAATTGAAAACATGAGCTCTGAGGTAATCACGGCAAAGATCTTTGCTGCATAGGGGATATTAGCGCTGACTTTGGCAGAGATTTCACCCGTGGCCACTGCGGGGTCGGGCAGCACAGTTAAGTCAGAGAACATAGAATAGCCGACAATACTGACACAAGCGCCAATACTGGAAAATGTCAGAAAAAAGGCAATGACGCGAATGAACTTTGCCCCAAGGCCACCACGCGAATTTGACATGGAAGAGCTGATGGACAAAATAATAAGCGCGTACATTATTGGTTTGAGCGGCGCAAATAACGATGCTTTGGCAAGGCTGGCAATCGACTCGCCAACGTTGAATTGTCCTGCGCCGATGGTGGTGGTGAAAACCTGCGTTAAGCCAGTGAGATAAACCAGTAGCGAAAGTCCTGCGGCAATGATGACCAGTAAGAATAATGGAATGTTGTGGAATTTTTCTAACATAGTCTATGCCTAATTTTCATAACAACTCTTTTTAAATAGTGTTCATAATTAGAATTAATAGCAGGATTGAAGATGCCGCAGAGATTGAAAATTACTCACTACTATACAAACAATTAATGCGATTACACAAATAAAAAAAGATTGAGGCGCTGCCTTTTACTACTGGCGTCGACAGCGGCGTATTGCGAATTAACCGGTTAGATGCCAGTATCGTAAACTCAACTGACTTAGGAAAAAATTAAGATCTATGCGAATGCTAAAAACTACCCTGATAGTTATTCTTCTATTAACGCTACCTTTTACGTTAGCCAGCGCTAACGAGGTCGAAAATCCAAAGCTTGTTTATCCTAGCTCAATATCGCTTGAGTTGACTGAACGGTTTTCAGCATTAGCTCTCGCCTGTATTCAGCAAGAGTTCCCTAACAAAATTTCTCGAACGACGGATACGGCGGAAGCCATTGGTCGGCCTAGAAAAATATTTCCAACCTTTTACGGTTGTTTTGATTGGCACAGTGCTGTGCACGGTCATTGGCTGTTAGTGCGCCTACTACGGCTCTCGCCACCCACGGCGGATTGGCGCGACTCAGCAATAAAAATATTGAATCAAAACTTCACAGTAGAAAATTTAGCAGGTGAGCAGGCTAACTTCGCCCGACCTGCGCGTGGCTCGTGGGAACGGCCTTACGGCTTAGCCTGGTATCTACAATTGACCGCTGAGTTACGACAATGGGATGACCCGCAGGCAAAAGAATGGCTGACAATACTCGAGCCGCTGGA
>CAZJWW010000251.1:0-1954 GCA_964549895.1 uncultured Gammaproteobacteria bacterium | reverse complement strand
TTGCGCAAATTGTGGGCCGACGATTGAAAAAGCTCGGTAAAACGGCGCAGGTAATTTGTATTACCCACTTACCGCAAGTTGCGGCTCAAGGTGATCAGCATATTTACATAAATAAGATAAGTGACGACACCGAGACCTATTCAACACTGGTTAAACTAAACAAAGAGATGCGCGCCGACGAACTCGCGCGCATGTTGGGTGGCGAGCAAATTACTGATCGTACACTCGCCCATGCACGCGAAATGTTGAGTGCTTCAAACAAATAATTTTATGGTCGCGAATATATGATTGTAGATGATTTAGCGGTGCGCGCAGCCAAACCAGAAGATATACCAGGCATTCAAGTATTGCTTAATCACTACGCCGACATGGGTGCACTACTGCCGCGTACAAAGACCGACATAAACGATAATTTGCCGCACTTCCGAGTGATTAAAGTCGACGGGGAAGTCATCGCCTGTGGCTCGTTAGAGCATTTTACAGAAACGTTGGCTGAAATACGCAGTTTGATGGTTAAAGCCGATATCAAACAATTCGGCCTGGGGCGTAAGATCATTGAAGATTTACTGGCAACTGCGCAACAACGTAAGGTAGAACGCGTGATGGCACTCACCTATGTGCCTGAGTTTTTTCATAAACTCGGCTTTAAAACAGTTGATAAAGACATTTTTCCTGAGAAAATATGGGGGATTTGTGTAAACTGCTACAAGTTTGATAATTGCGATGAAATAGCTGTGCTACGTGAATTTGAATAATCAGTAATATATTTTTACGCGTAAGCACAAATAATCAATGTTCGATCACTTATAATCGCGATTGGTAACTTATTTATCACTAATTCAAAACTCGATTTCAAAAGCATGGAATTCAGAATTATGAACACGAAAATGAAAATCACCATAGGTATCTGTATTCTGTTTTTAACTGGCTGCATAAAACCGTTTCAACCGGATATTCAGCAAGGCAATATTATTAATAATAACGATCTTAAGGAAATTCGTTATGGCATGAGCAAACAAGAAGTATTGTTCCTGCTCGGCACCCCCATGGTCATTGACCCTTTTAACGAATCACGTTGGGATTACTTTTATTCAAAACTAAACCAAAAGAAACGCCAAACTGATAAACGATTAATTACCGCTATGTTCGAGGGCGATAAACTAGTGAGCTTGCAGGGCGATGTTGACCTTTCAAATGTCGAAAATCTCGAGCCCAGCATCGAAGACCGACAACACGGCGGTACGGTAATCACCAAACCAACACAGCGGGAAAAAGGTATTCTGAACAGGGTACTAAAACGTAAAAGTAAAACCGAACGACGTAACGATCGAATAGAAAAGCGCCAAGCTAAACAAGCCAAAAAGGAAGCGGAAAAAGCGGCCAAAGAAGCAGCGAAAAAAGCTGGCGACAGCAGCTAATAGTAATTCAAATATACGCGAATATCTCTAATATATTTCGCTCTGGGTCTTTCAGGTATAGAGTGCGTTGCCCAAAGATTTGATCAGTAGGTGGCTCGCATATTTCCACCTCGTTTTTTTTCAATTGCTCGAACGCGGCGTCGACTTGCGCAACACTTACTTCAAAAGAAAGTTGTATCGACGCCCCACCACCAAAAAGATCACCATCATACCAACGCCCTCGCGGGCGCAAAGACAATAGCGTAGAACCAATACGCATCTCCACCCAATCCGTTTCTTCATCAGCGATGATCAAACCAAGAACATCTCGATAGAAGTTTCGCATAACCATTAGATCCCGACACAGCAAAATTACGTAACCTAGATTTTTTACATTCTTTAATGGCATAAGACTCCACTTACTCCCTAAACAGTTAGTTAGAAACTAAATTTTTACTGCTCAAAATGTACTAAGGAAAGACCTTTTTGTTAGTTATTACTTGCTAGCTTATAGTTATATGTATACAGCTTGTTTATTTTTGGACAATAAATCAAGC
>CAZJWW010000250.1:0-1977 GCA_964549895.1 uncultured Gammaproteobacteria bacterium | reverse complement strand
AAGCGGTAGGCGCTTGTGGTATTCCGGCCAATATAAAAAAGGGACAATTTCTCTCGCCACCAGAAATGATTAACGTAACTAAAAAAGCCGAAGCCGCCGGTGCTAAAGACCGTATTGCTGTTTGTGAGCGCGGTGCGTCTTTTGGTTACAATAATCTGGTTGTTGATATGCGTGGCCTAGCGCAAATGCGTGAGACTGGTTGCCCAGTGGTGTTCGATGCCACTCATTCAGTGCAATTGCCAGGCGGGCAGGGCGATCGCTCGGGCGGACAACGAGAGTTCGTTCCGGTACTGGCTAGGGCCGCTGTGGCCGCAGGCGTGTCAGGGCTATTTATGGAAACGCACCCCGATCCAGAGAATGCGAAAAGTGACGGTCCGAATGCATGGCCCACGCAAAAGTTGAAATCTTTGCTAAGCGTACTACAACAGATTGATCAAGCGACCAAAGAAGGTGGCTTTGAGGACTCTGGATTCTAACGGCTTTTTTAACGACTTGATTTTTAACGGCCCTTTATTAACGACTTTGGTTTCTAACAGCTTTGGTTTCTATCAACTATTGTTATTAACCGATTTAAATAACAACGAATTTAACTAAAAATTTAATCTTAAACAGAAGCGGATTATGTCTACTATAAAAACTATTCTCGCGCGTGAAATATTGGATTCACGTGGCAACCCAACTATCGAAGCCGACGTTACTTTAAATGACGGATCATTTGGCCGCGCCGTTGCCCCCTCAGGTGCGTCGACCGGTACCTTAGAAGCCTTAGAATTGCGAGACGGCGATAAAAGTCGATATCTCGGCAAGGGCGTGCAAACAGCCGTTACCAACGCCTCTACGGTTATCGCCGAGGCTCTGCAAGGCAAAGATGCCTTAGATCAACGTGCTATAGATCAAATTATGATTGAACTGGACGGTACCGACAATAAATCTAGGCTGGGAGCAAATGCGATATTGGCTGTTTCCTTGGCCACTGCGAAGGCGGCCGCGGCGAGTAAAAACATTCCCTTGTATGCGCACTTCGCAAATTTATTTGGTAACGACAGCTATACAATGCCAGTACCGCAAATGAACATTATTAATGGTGGTGAACACGCCGATAACTCCATCGATTTTCAAGAATTTATGATTCTGCCCACGGGCTTGCCTAGTTTTTCAGAAGCCTTAAGAGCCGGCGCCGAAGTGTTTCATTCCTTGAAAAAAGTTTTGCACGATATGGAGCTTAGTACGGCGGTGGGTGACGAAGGTGGTTTTGCACCTAATCTGGAAAGTAACGAAGCCGCGGTTGGTATTATTATCGACGCCATTGAAAAGGCCGGTTACACACCAGGAAAAGACATAATGATTGGCTTGGATGTCGCCAGCACGGAATTTTATTCTGACGGTAAATATCACCTAAGCGCCGAGGGTAAATCACTCAGCTCGGACGAGTTTGTCGAGTATTTAGAGGCTTGGGTGCGTAAATACCCCATCATTACAATTGAAGATGGCATGGCCGAAGACGATTGGGATGGTTGGGCGGAACACACCAAAAGTGTTGGCGATGATATCCAGCTAACGGGTGATGATTTATTTGTAACCAATACGCGAATATTGAAAGAGGGCATTGATAAAGGCGTTGCCAACTCTATTTTGATTAAGTTCAATCAAATTGGTTCCTTAACCGAAACCATGGACGCCATCAAAATGGCCCATGCAGCGGGTTATAAAGCGACTATCTCACACCGTTCAGGTGAAACTGAAGACACCACCATTGCCGACCTCGCGGTAGCGACCGCAGCGGGCCAAATCAAAACCGGTTCATTATGCCGGTCGGATCGAGTAGCCAAATACAATCAGTTGCTGCGTATTGAACAAGAACTAGGCGATGAAGCAGTGTACCCAGGGATTAAGTCGTTCTCATAATCTCGATCGATTAAGGCCCTAAACACTTAGAGCTCCGTTTTGCGTTTCCGCTCAACGGAGTGTTCTTTTACT
>CAZJWW010000249.1:0-2021 GCA_964549895.1 uncultured Gammaproteobacteria bacterium | reverse complement strand
ATATAGATGATTTAATAGCCCTGCAAAAAATAGAATCGCTGGGTGTGTCGGGAGTGATTACTGGTCGTGCAATTTATGAAGGCACCTTAGATTTTGCCAAGGGTCAGGCATTTCTTGATGATCAGATCTAGTTCAATAACTCCTTTTAATTAAAACCTTAATATTATTTGGTTAAAATAACCACTATGCCTTTAGCCAAACGAATTATTCCTTGTTTAGACGTCGACAATGGTCGCGTTGTAAAAGGTGTTAATTTTGTGGGTATTCGTGATGCTGGAGACCCTGTCGAGGTTGCCAAGCGCTACAACGAACAAGGCGCGGATGAAATAACTTTTTTGGATATCACCGCGACCTCTGACAATCGAGATACTATTTTGCATGTAGTTGAGCAGGTTGCCAGTGAAGTATTTATCCCGCTTACGGTGGGCGGCGGAGTGCGAGAATTAAAAGATATTCGCAGCTTGCTAAATGTTGGTGCTGATAAAATATCCATAAACAGCACCGCTGTATTTAAGCCTGAGTTTATTAAAGAGGCCAGTCAGCATTTTGGGTCGCAATGTATTGTAGTCGCCATTGACGCTAAACAAACCCAATTTGTTGACGCAGGTGATCCTATTGATCGTTGGGAGATATTCACCCATGGTGGTCGTAAACAAACTGGTATTGACGCAATTGAGTGGGCTAAAAAAATGGCTGATTATGGGGCTGGTGAGATACTCTTAACGAGTATGGATGGAGACGGTACCAAAGCCGGTTACGATTTAAAGTTAACGCGGGCTGTGTCGGACTCAGTTGTAATTCCTGTTATTGCTTCTGGCGGAGTGGGTGACTTACAGGATTTGGTCGATGGGGTAAAACAAGGCGGTGCTGATGCAGTGCTGGCGGCCAGCATTTTTCATTTTGGCGAATACACAGTACTACAGGCTAAACAGGCACTGCGCGATGCTAATGTAGAGGTTCGTTTATAAGTCCTTAAGTGAAGAATTGATAGATTCGTACTTATAAATTCTTAGCCATAGACTGTTATCTAAGACTATGGTCGCCTATATTTTTATACATTCACGGTTAACATAAGATATGACAGATTGGTTAGATGAAATAAAGTGGGACGCAGCAGGCTTGGTGCCAGCAATTGCGCAGGATGCCGAGTCTGGGCGTACGCTTATGATGGCGTGGATGAATCGTGATGCTTTAAAAGCCACGGCAGAAACCATGCACGCCGTATATTGGTCGCGCTCACGGCAGAAGCTATGGCATAAGGGTGAAGAATCGGGTCATCAGCAGGTGGTACGTGAGCTGCGGGTTGATTGTGATGCTGATGTTATTCTGTTACTGGTAGAGCAAGTTGGCGGCATCGCTTGCCATACTGGTCGCCATAGTTGTTTTTATCGGGTGTATACTGATGGACGGTGGGAAACAGTTGAATCGGTATTGAAAGACCCCAAAGAGATATATAAGAAGTGACTAACAAAGCATGAGTAATGAAAATAAGATAGATCAGGATGCACTGACCCAAATTCATAAGACTCTTGAGGCGCGCCTCGGAGCTGATCCCGAGACTTCTTATGTAGCGTCCCTTTATGCTAAAGGTTTAGACACGATACTAAAGAAAATTGGTGAAGAGGCGACTGAAACCGTGATCGCCGCTAAAGAAGGCAGCGCGGATAAAATTATTTATGAAGTAGCAGATTTATGGTTTCACACTTTGGTGCTATTAGCGCAGCAAGGCTTGCAACCACAACAAGTGATAGACGAACTTGCTAGGCGAATCGGGACTTCGGGCCTCGAAGAAAAAGCCTCACGCAAGTAAAAGTGAATTAACTCAACGAGGATACGATCATGGGCTTAGGTGGAATTTCAATATGGCAGCTGCTAATTATTTTAGTAATTGTGGCGCTGATTTTTGGCACTAAACGGTTGCGCGGGATTGGTGGCGATTTAGGCGGTGCGGTTAAAGGTTTTAAAAAAGCCATTAACGATGATGTAGCGGAAGATGCTGAGTCAATGGCTCAAGAAGAGGC
>CAZJWW010000248.1:0-2041 GCA_964549895.1 uncultured Gammaproteobacteria bacterium | reverse complement strand
CGCTACGCCTGATAGATTGGGTAAATTACCATTAACGACATCATCGATTGCCATCTCTAGCGCCACACAAACATCGTTGGTTAGTGCCCAGCTATTATTAACCACATGAGCGTAATAACCTGCATAGGTGACGGCCTCCGCCGCTCGCGCACAAAAATCGGCATCGTCGCCAATATCAAAGTCAGAAACCAGCCTGATTGGCAATATTTCAGCATTAAACGCCGTGCCAAGTGTGCCAATATTGTTGGCGCCGGCGGCGGCTAAACCGGCTACCGCAGTCCCATGATCGTCTTGCGCTATCGCGTCTCCTTCCACGGTGACACAGTTAGCGAAGTCGTTACCTGCGGGGTTGTTATCTTGACCTGGGCGATTGTTTGGATCGGCCTCGAAATCTCCATCATTGGCGCCAACGCAAGGCAGTGAATTATCATTGGCATCAAATAGCGTCTGAGTACCGTTGATACTGTCATCAACAAAATCCCAACCTTGGAAATCATCGATATAACCATTGCCATCATCGTCTACACCATTACTCGCGAGGTTACTGCCTGTTTCACCTGGGTTTCTCCAGAGGCGACCATTAAATTCAGGGTGATTTAATTGCACGCCGTCGTCGATAATCGCGATGACTGTACCAGCACCGGCTCTTACTCCCACGTTACCTGTGCCCCACGCATTTGCTGCGTTACAGTCGGCGTCGCACAATGACCCTCTAAAGCCATTATTTTGCAAATGCCATTGCTGACTAAAAAGCGGTTCAGAATTTGGAAACGTTTGAGTCTTGAATGGCTTAGAGGAAAATTGTGGCTGCGCCCAAGCTACTAAGGAACTGCTCGCTATACGACGAACTAGCTCAAAGCGTTGCCCTACATCTTTACCCGCACTTGCTTGCATTGAGTAAACCATGCCGGGCATATTAATCTTACGAATAACACTCAGACCAAATCGTTTACCAAGGCGCGCTAGCGCTTTATCACCATCAACATCGTCAGCAAGACGGATAATAATTTTGTTGGTGACTATAATGTCGCCATTGCCGGTGGAGTTGGCTAACACAGGCAATACTTCTTCAACCTCAGCCATGCCTACTTTTAAGGCATTGTCATCAATAATTGTGGTAGCTTGATTGCGACGAAATCCTCGCCCGCCTGGGTTACTAGTTCGTACTACAGTCATTCCGCCTAAACGGTGGCCTTTAATTCGCTTTACCCGATTACCAAAGGTCGCTTCAATTTGATTCATTGGGTCGCTAGCCGTTCGCCGTTGACCAGCTTTTTTAGGTTTTATTGCGTAAACATCCTTCTTACGGAAAAACTTTAATTTGCGCCCATCGGGATGTAGATAATAATCGCCCTCGTCCATTAGTTCAGCAGGGATACCACGCTTGGGTGTATCTACCAGAATATCGCCGGGTGACTGTGCAAAAGATAAGGGTAAAATTAGGCCTAAAGCGATGCCAGTCGCAATAAATAGCCCGCAGAAATGTTTTATATTCACTTCAATTACTTTTTCAAACTTAAACATACTTGTGAACAAACCTGTTACAAGCACACATTGTCTCACACTTCAGTGAAGCGATTATCAAAGTATCGTGATCTGGCCTATACCAATTATTAATATTACTGCAGAGGTTCATTTTTTAATTTTTATACGTTATTAAAATGACTTTAAGAATTGAAATCAGTTGCTTGGTTTTTATTAAGACTGGCTTAGAGCCTCACATACTGCACGCAATTCACTGATTACTATACCTAGGTAGCTATAGTGCAAGCAATCAAAGAGCGCTTAATTAACATTTCTTGACACGCTAAGCTGTCAAATCTCTAGCCAAAGTTTTCGAACTGCCAATAAAAAAGCACCGATTCATTGACTGAACCGATGCTCTTAACCCCAATAGCAGCACTAAAGTGTCGCTTTACGGACTATATTCATACACGCTTATTTAGCTAGGCTTAGGCAGCCGCCAAGATTTCGGTCAGAGTTACCACCAATTCAACGGGATCAGGTGAGATGGCACAGGTGGCTTGTATCGTAAAAGTGA
>CAZJWW010000247.1:0-2066 GCA_964549895.1 uncultured Gammaproteobacteria bacterium | reverse complement strand
AGCTCAATAGTCGATTGCGAATACGCAACACCATTGAGACTTATAAACGTCAGCACTACCAAACAAATTAATTTTATATATTTATGCATTTTAGGCCTCTTTATGCTTTTTTTATTATTAGCCGCAAATATGAATACTTTCTCTTAAAATCAAAAGGTTATAGATTAAAAGAATTAACAACAACATTAACACACCAGATTTACAAAAATTATAAGAAAAAGAAAGAATTAATGTTTATAAAAGACCATTTTGCTAATTCCACTGGCTATTCTATGGCTTTTTCTGCAGCGTGCTTATAAGCAACTCGACTTTGAATACGCTCTAAATACGCCACCAAAGTTGGGTAATCCTTCAACAACCCAAGGTTTCCTGCCATTGAAGTTACAAAAGCGATGCCAAAATCTGCGCCACTAAGTTTATCTCCCAATAGGTAGTCATGGCCACCAAGTTTATTGGCAATATGACCGAAATGCAGGCCAAGTTCCGCTTCGCTAAATGGTGTGATCACTGGATGTTCTTTACCGCTTCGGAGTAAAAACATTTTCATTAGTAAGGGCGCGAAAACCGAGCCCTCGGAGTAGGCTATCCATTGCAACAATTCTGCTTGCGCCGCATGTGAATCGTCCACCGCACCAAATTTATTTTCGACATCATATTTGTTTAAAATATAAGTGGTAATAGCACCCGATTCGCTAAGCACTAAACCATCATCATCGATAACCGGTGATTTGCCCAAAGGATGAATCTGCTTTAAAGATTCTGGTGCACGCATAGCTTCGTCGCGATGGTAAACTTCTAATTGATATTCAACACCCACCTCTTCAAGTAACCAGGCGGTGAAAATTGAGCGCCCAATGCGCAAGTGATGCAAAGTAATCATAATTTTCTAATTTAAAATTGGCGTCAGTATTATTAGTTTTGGTCTACTAATATGAGTTCATCAGTGGCAAACCCTAAGGCAGATGCTTTGGAAATCAAGCGTTGATAAACGTCAGGGTCCATTTCAGGGGTTCGTGACAATACCCATAAAAATGATTTATCTGGACCAGATACCAATGAATATTGGTAGTCCTCTTGATCAAGTTCAATCACCACATAGGCACCATAAAAAATACTGAAAAAGGATACTTTCAAATAACCTTCATTCTTTTCGCGCACAAAGAATGCTTTACCAACCGCTTCTTTCCACTCTCCTTTACTTGCCGAGTAACCACGATTGATAACCTTTACGCCACCATCATCGCGTAAACTGTATTCAGCACTCACCTTAGCCAAGCCTCGCTCAAAAGAATGATCCAAGCGCGCTATTTCATACCACTTACCTAAATAACGTTGTAAATCGAAGTTTTGCACGGGCGTAACATTCTCAGGCAGACTAACGCATGCCGATAAAAGCAGTGTACAGATTAGTAAGCCCAATCTTTTTATTAATGACAATGTATGCATAGAAAATATTTGAATAACGAAAGCTAGTGTCTTTTAAGTTCTTGTCGCAAGTTTTAAGTGCAACACCGAGGCAGCGGCATTGCCCACTACTTCGGCTCGATGACCATGTTTTGAATCGTCAAATTCAACACCATGCTCTAGGTAATCTTGAGCTATAAACATTTCGCCTGGCCCAAATTCCTGACTCTCACCCGTTCTCAATTCCAATCTGAACGTGCCACTTAATATAATTAATAGGGTTGGGTCGCCGGCAACGTGGTAGCCCGATGAGTAGTCAGCACTACTGGTGCGCAAACGGAAGTTCTTCGCGGGTATCTGTTCGGATAAACGGCGCAACTCATCTCCACTTAAGACCATTTTTCGTGTGGAGAATTCAGACGGACCATTTCCGTTATTGGTCACGGTTGGTACCTTTAAAATTTCACTATCTGTAGGCAATTTTATTTACGGAGTTTCTTAACTGTTTGGGCTAACGCTAGAAAAACAATTATGTCACAGCAGCGATAATATCCACGTAAAGATATCTCGTATGAGGCCCGCCCACCAATTATTTGTTTCACTGTTAGCGAACGTCAAGAATTAGCTAATTAAGTTTGCGACCAAATTCGCGGGTATAGATC
>CAZJWW010000246.1:0-2095 GCA_964549895.1 uncultured Gammaproteobacteria bacterium | reverse complement strand
GAGCGTATAAAGGTTGAAATTTGGTGCTACTACTCATTAGAATTCATTTTTTAAATGCAAGTCTTAGTATTAATTTTATCGTAACACATCTGTTTTTGTGGTCGCGATGAGTTGGCTATGCAGACTACTAACCAACATTCGCTAACTAATATTAACCAACTATGGCTTTACAACTCTTATATAAGATATAATAATTTGCCTAGAAGATAAACCTTTAGTGTCGTATACGGCAAAAAAACGAGTTTCGCGATAGGAATAAGCCCTTTCTGCGAAAAAGTACGACTACGAAACACCTAATGCAGCGAAAGAAAATAGAACAGCGCAAACAGTATATTTATGACCGTTGATAGAAAAATTCCTCAAATTGGATTTGGCCTGTGGAAAATCGCCAAGCCCGATTGCGCAGAAGCGGTATACCAAGCCATTAAGATGGGCTATCGACATTTAGACAGTGCCAGCGACTATGGCAATGAAAAAGAGGTTGGAGAAGGCATTGCGCGAGCCCTGAACGACCAATTGTGTAGTCGAGAAGAGCTATGGGTGACTTCAAAATTATGGAATACGCATCATGGCGAAGAACATGTTGAGTTAGCGCTACAAAAAACATTAAGTGATCTGCAGCTAGATTACCTTGATCTTTACCTGATTCATTTTCCAATTGCCTTGAAGTATGTGCCTATAGAAAAGCGCTATCCCGCGGAATGGTTTTATAACCCTGATATCGCATCACCAAAGATGGAGAGAGCACGAATACCATTGCATACTACCTGGCAGGCCATGGAGTCCTTAAGTGACAACGGCTTAGCCAAACAAATTGGGGTTTGCAATTATAACACTGCACTGATGCATGATTTACTAAACTACGCTCGTATCAAACCTGCGATGTTACAAATTGAGTCGCACCCTTATTTAACTCAGGAGAAATTGTTGCGTTTATGTTTTGAGCACCAAATACAGGTAACGGCGTTTTCACCGCTGGGGGCGCTCTCGTACTTGGAGTTGGATATGGCGCAAGCTACCGAATCTGTAATAGATCAAGCGGTCGTGGTAGCGGCGGCGGAGCGTCTGGGTCGCACACCGGCACAGATAGTATTGCGTTGGGGAGTGCAACGCGGTACCGCTATTATACCCAAAACCATTAAGCCTGAGCGCATGGCGGAAAATCGCAATATATTTGACTTTGAATTAAGTGAGCAAGAGATGCAAGAAATTAGTGCTTTAAATGCAGACCGAAGATTTAATGACCCTGGAGATTTCTGCGAAGCGGCATTTAATACGTTTTATCCAATATACGATTGATGATCTGTTTGACGAGGACATAGATAATGATTGAAACCATAAATTATGTGACATTAGACTCGCAATTATCTTTTGAAGATAGTGTGTTTCCAAAAATCATATTTAATCAGCAGAAATTTACCGAAGTAAACCAAGCTGGGCAGTGGATACAACACAATTTAGCTGAAATTGAACGGCAGTTAGCAAAATCTGGTGCGGTATTATTTAGAGGCTTTCCACTTCAAGATGCCGAGTCATTCGATGCGTTTTCTGCAGCATTTGGCTACTCAAGTTTTACGTACCACGAATCACTTTCAAATGCGGTGCGTATTAATTTTACGGAGCGTGTTTTTACCGCTAATGAAGCGCCTAAAGAAGTAGAGATATTTTTGCATCACGAAATGGCGCAAACACCGATTTCACCTGAGAAGATATTCTTTTTCTGCCAAGCGGCAGCCGACCACGGAGGAGCGACTCCTATTTGTCGTTCGGATCAGCTCTACAATGCTATTGAGAGCCGCGCACCCGAATTGGCGGAACGTTTCGAACGGCTGGGTGTTTTGTATACCACCAATATGCCCAGTAGTGATGATATAGAATCAGGGCAGGGCCGCAGTTGGATGAGTACTTTGAGTGTGGAAACCGTGGCACAAGCTGAAACGAAGTTGGTTGAATTAGGGTATACATGGCAGTGGCTGGATGACGGTTCTTTGAATGCCGTGACACCCGTTTTGCCAGCGGTGCTTACATTAAAGTCAGGGACCAAAGTGTTTTTTAACCAATTGGTGGCCGCCTATATGGGGTGGAAGGGAGTCCG
>CAZJWW010000245.1:0-2202 GCA_964549895.1 uncultured Gammaproteobacteria bacterium | reverse complement strand
CAGGAGCCCTCAGCGGGCATTCAGGAGCCCTCAGCGGGCATTCAAGAGCCCTCAGCGGGCATTCAAGAGCCTTCAGCGAACGCTAATAGGTCTTCAGCTTATTTAGAAGTAGATTTTTACACCACTTTTGTGCCGGATAGTCTTCGTGGTCAAGGAGTAGCCGCACAATTAGTGGAAAGTGGCTTTGCTTGGGCAGATGAGCAAGGTTTGGAAATTAAATCATCTTGCTGGTATGCAGCCAAAAAACTGGAACGACGGCTTGCAGGGCGATAGAGATAATTAGCTTAAATCAACAGATAGAGTCATCGCCGTTTTTAACTCGAATAGAGGGGCGCTTGAGCGATGATGTCGCAAGCCTGATTGATTTCGAATGCAAAACACAGTGGATACCCAAACTCGAGGACATTTGTCGGCACTTAGAGCGCTATGAACTGGTAAAAACGACTGAACTGAAGAAAAACGTCGAGTTAGATTTAGAAAATGCGGAACAATTTCTGATACAAGCAAAAACGGATTTTGCTTTTATTTGGTCACTGGTAGAACTGAATTCTATAGAAGATCATCAACAACGAGGTCGATTACAAACTCGGTTTTCTGAGGCTACTATTAAATTGGCATTGCGTATTGCATGGTGCAGCGTCATTGACAAACATCGAGAGCTCAGAAAAGTACCACAGTTTGTCGATGGCACAGTAACTGGTTTGTTTATTTTTGGCATGGGTAAGCTGGGAGGCTATGACTTAAATTTCTCCAGCGATGTAGATCTGGTTGCCTACTATGACCCCGAGCTGCTGCCAGTGCCTGAATTATTAGGCAGGAGCTATATTTGTCAGCAGATATTGCTCAATCTAACCCAAGTATTGGGGCAAGGAGGGCGCTCAAATTTTATTTGGAGAGTGGATTGGCGCTTACGCCCAAATGCTTCAGCCAACACGCTGGCAATGTCAACGGAAGCTGCGACAGAATATTATTTTTATCAAGCCTCACCGTGGCATCGGGTGGCGCTCATGAAAGCCAGGGTGGTGGCAGGTGATGTACAATGCGGCGCCGAATTCTTGAACCAGCTTCACCCTTTCATATGGCGACAGAACTTAGATTATAGGGCACTTGATGAGTTGGCGGAAATAAAACAGCGTATCAATCTAGAGCACCCGGCGTTACGAACACAACGTCAATGGCGTGAACCTATTAATGATGATGTGAATGGTTTTAATGTCAAATTGGGAAGCGGAGGCATTCGAGAAATTGAATTTATAGTTAACGCCTTACAGTTAATTTGGGGAGGTCGGATCACTCAATTGCGCAACCCAAATACGGTTGATGCACTGGCCGCATTAGCGACCACTGATAGCTTGCCGAAGGATGTATGTGAAAGATTGGCTGACTGTTATCGTTTCTTGCGCCGATTAGAAAACGCCATTCAAATTCAAGATAATCAGCATACGCATCTGATTCCTGAATCAGAAAGTAAAATGCAGAAGCTATTGCATCTATTAGGTGTAGCAACGTGGCCAGAGCTAGTAACGCAGCTCAATGAAGTTCGGTCTTTTGTAAATGAACGTTTTGAAGATTTATTTGCTGAGCGAGCAGCCGCTAACGAGACCCCGCCAGTTTGGCCAAAAGATTTGAGTGACGCAGCAAATGACGTTATTAACATCTGGGAGGATGGCTATCATGCCTATGGTGTTTCTAATCAAGTGCGCCACCGATTAGTGCCATTGACTCGCGCGATAGCGGATTACCTAAGTAGTTTCAATGGTGATGATGCTAATGATGTGGTTATTCGCTTGCATGATTTTTTTCGGTCCTTGCCCATCGGAGAACAGTATTTTAGGCTGCTTGCAGAATCGCCCCAACTCCTTAACAATATTATTGCTCCGTTGATGTACTCGCCGCCAATGACGGTTTTGCTAAAACAGTCACCACATATTATCGATTGTTTTGTTCGTGATGCGTGGCAGTATCCAGAACCGTTTGATAGTAGCTATGTCGTTGAAGCAGAGCAATACGATGAGCAACTCGAACGCTTGCGCCGATTCGTCAATGAACATTTGTATCAGCTGTATTTAAGTTTCATACAAGGACTTATGGCAGTAGATCAGTTTCAATCGGCATTAACGGAATTAGCGGAACATACTTTAGACTTGGCGTTGAAACTTGTGGCCAACCATCTAGAATTGGATTCAGTTCCGATCACAGTCA
>CAZJWW010000244.1:0-2206 GCA_964549895.1 uncultured Gammaproteobacteria bacterium | reverse complement strand
CATCTGCCAATGTCGCTTGTCACAGAGTTTTGCAAAACCATAACTAACAATTGTAATAAAAATGCAGCCCTAACTCTGATTCAACTATGTGGCTATAGTAAGTGGCTGTATATGGGGCTTATATGATGACGACAATAACTCTCAAGAAAGAGGAGGGTCTCTAACTCTATTAGCGTGAATGCTTAAATAGATTCTATTTAAATATGACGCTTTGCGGCGCTGATAAGCCGCCTTGCTGGCTAGCGAACCAAGCGGCTAGGTCTTCGATATCAGTAATACTCAAGCCCGATACAAAGCCTGCCATAATGGCATTGTTGCGATTACCTGAACGATAATCTTTTAGAGCCTGCGCGATATAACTTTCGTATTGGCCTGCTAATTTAGGAAATGCTGATGTTGGAGCGTCACCATTCGCCGCATGGCAAGACGCACACGCCGCTGATTTTTGTTTACCACGAGTGGCTTTATCTTGGCTGACATTACTGGGTCTGGAGTTGCCTTCCATTGCGCCAAAAAATGCGGCGATATCGGCCATATCTTGGTCGGTAAGATTAGCGGCTTGCGCCCGCATAGTGCCATGGTCTCGAGCTTTGGATTTATAGGCTTGTAACGCCGAGACAATATACTCAGGGTGCTGTCCCCCAACCATAGGGATGGCATAAACCGGTCCTGGATTACGTAGACCAGGAGCGCCGTGACAGCCCAAACAAGTTTGCGCTATTTTTTCGCCACGAGCGGCATCGCCAGCGTACGCGTTTCCAATCATCAATAAGCCAATGGCTACAGTGCTAATGGTTTTTGTAACTATTTTTGTAACTAAAGAAAAATAATCGGCTTTTGCTAACATGCGTTTAATGCTCATGGCTTTAAAATTTTACGCGAACTTTAAGGAAGGTTGCCCATAAACTCAAGTGATTTCACCAAATAATTAGTATTTATTCAATGGATTTATGTTTCGGCATGAGGGATTTTAGAGCTGCGTTTAGTGAAGGTATGTTTAGAGTGCGATTTATCCAAAACTTGGCTACAATGAGTTTATTGAAGCATTCCCTCTAACATAAATTGACTAATTCAAAACCTCACTCTGGTGTCGACTCTGATCTCAATTCTGACTTTCAATTGAGTAAACCAAAACGCAGTGATACCGACAAAAGATCGGGCGTGACCGACGAATTAAATCATGTGTTGTGGGATCTTTCTAGCGATTCTTCTCCAGCCCTTTTGAACCTAGCTGATGGCGGTGTAAATTGCTATGCGGCTGTCGATTTAGGTTCAAATAGTTTTCATTCAGTGGTATCGCGCTACGAACACGGTGAGTTCAGTGTAGTGGATCGACAACGTGAGGTGGTCAGACTCGCCGCGGGCCTGGATAAAAATAATAGTTTGTCTGACAAAGTAGCTGATCGTGCGCTCGCCTGTCTAGAGCGCTTCGGGCAATTGCTCCGTGATCTACCGCCAGCTAATGTGCGAGTAGTGGGTACGAATGCGTTGCGCCGATTGCAATCCAAACATTTGTTTCTGGAGCGAGCTGAAAAGGCGCTCGGACACAGTATTGAAATTATTGCTGGGCGCGAAGAAGCGCGATTAATTTATTTAGGCGTTTCTAAATGGTCTGCGCGCGGCGATGAATCGCGATTGGTTATTGATATTGGCGGCGGCAGTACCGAAATTATTGCGGGTAAAGGTGATACTTCGCACTTGAGGGAGAGTTTGGAGGTCGGCTGTGTCGTGTTGAGCAAACAGTTTTTCGCCGATGGCCAGCTCACAAAAAAGCGCTTTAATAGGGCCAAGCTTGCTGCTGAATTAGCCATACAGCCCGTTGTTAAACAGTTCCGACTGCAAGGCTGGTCACAGGTGATTGGTTGCTCAGGGACCATGAAATCCTTGGCTGAAGTAATGGTGCGCAGCGGCTTGTCTAAGGATGGTATACGCCGTGATGGTTTAAGCACGTTGGTTGATAAGGCGCTTGACGCCGGCCATATTGATAAACTGGATATACTGGGGTTAAGTAAAGACCGTGCGCCGGTTTTTGCTGGCGGTTTATCGATTATAATCGCCTTGTTTGAATTGTTTGAAATAGATGAAATGTCGGTTTCCGATATCGCCTTGCGTGAGGGTGTGCTTTATGACCTGGTAGGTCGTTCCTCAGCCGAAGATATTCGTAGCGTAACCGTGGCCGCCATGCTCAGTAAATGGTCGATGGACA
>CAZJWW010000243.1:0-2216 GCA_964549895.1 uncultured Gammaproteobacteria bacterium | reverse complement strand
CAGCAGGCGTAAATAAAGAGCCCTCAGCAGGCGTAAATAAAGAGCCCTCAGCAGGTGTAAACAAAGAGCCCTCAGCGACCGTAAATAAAAGAGCCCTCAGCGGTGTTACAAACAGCCTCAGCGGGTGTAAACAAAGGAGCTATTCGGCTGGTTTGATAAATTTCAAGGTCATACGGTTTGATTCACCGATAGCACGTACTGCTGCGATTTCCTCTTCACTTCCTTCGACACCCAATCTTGGTAATAAGCGCCATACGTTGTCACCTTCTTTTGCTTGATCCAGATCATTGCTATTAATGTCGCTTTCACTCACAAACTGAAATCCGACGTTAGCCATCTGCTCCTTAATAAACGATGATTTCAAATAACCATTGTTACCGTCGGCCCATTCGTCGCTGCGATCTTCTCGCGCATGATGTTGCACCACACCCACGATACCACCAGGTTTTAAGGCCTTGAATGAGGCCTTGAATGCGTCACTTAAGTAGCCGCCACTGCTATTGAAGCGTGACATATTATGCAACGCTCGAAAAAACAATACGGCGTCTAAACTACCATCTAGATCTTCTGGCATGGTTGAAAAAGTCGCAGCTGAAATTTCTACCGAACTACCGTTTCGCCACTCTTGGGCTTTGGCAGTCCAAGTTTCTGGCCATGATTCCTTTTTCTTGATGAATTCAGGCGTAGCAAAGCTGTTTGGGCCAAACTCAGAAAATAGTTCTATCGGGTAATCGATGCCGATTAAACGACCTTCATCACCCAGATAGGGTAACAGTATTTTAGTATACCAACCGCCGCCTGGCAGGACTTCGCCCACGGCCATGCCAGGTTCAATACCAAAAAATTCCAGTGTTTCTTTAGGGTTTCGAAAAACATAGCGAGATTTGTGTTCATCGTCCTGTGCCGCTAACGCAGCCTCCAGCGCCGCACTGTCTTGTGCGAAGATAGGTTGAACTAAACTGAGTGTGAATAGTAGTAGTGTCAATACAATATTTTTTAGGTACATATTTCTTCCTCAATAGAATATTTGTAATGGATCCTTTCGGAGTGTGGAGACATGTTACGGGATTCTTCAGATGCTGTCTTTAAATTTTCTGTTAATGAGCCATTGATAGAAGGCAAAAATTAGATAAATCTTAAGAAAAACTCTGTTGTAAAGTTTACAATAAGGGCTAGGAAATTTTTTAGTCTTAATTTGTTTTCACAGGAGAAATCATGAGTAAGTTTCGTGCGGGCGTCTTATTTGGCCAAGAGTTGGTCGATGTTTACGAAGACGCTAAGTCGGTTGGCTATGCCCTGCCAGGAGTAAATATAGTAGGGACCAACAGCCTTAACGGAGTATTGGAAACGGCTGTCAAAGTAAATTCTCCTGTAATTGTGCAAATGTCATTTGGCGGCGGGCAATTCTATGCTGGTAAAAGCTTGCCAAACGATACTTTACAAGCGTCAGCAGCTGGATGTATTTCAGCGGCTTTACACGTACACCATATGGCGGAAATGTATGATGTGCCGGTGATTCTGCATACTGATCACTGTTCACTCAAGAATATTAGTTGGATTGATCATCTGCTGGATTATCAGGAAAAATATTACGCTACTAATGGCAAGCCTTTGTTCAGCTCTCATATGTTGGATTTGTCAGAAGAAACCATAGAAGAAAATATCGATATCTGTGAGCGTTACTTAACTCGCATGTCGAAAAATGAAATTGGTTTGGAAATAGAATTAGGCATCACCGGCGGTGAAGAAGATGGCGTCGATAATTCTGAAGTTGACAGCTCTAAACTCTATACCCATCCGAGTGAAGTTTATTATGCCTACGAGCGTTTGATGAAAATTAACTCTAATTTCACTATTGCGGCGGCTTTTGGCAATGTTCATGGTGTTTACAAGCCCGGTAATGTAAAACTATCGGTGGATATTTTACAAAATTCGCAGAGCTACGTCGCAGAGAAAATCGGCGATCCCACTGCTAAACCAGTGAGTTTCGTTTTTCATGGTGGCTCTGGTTCTTCACCAGCCGATATTGCTAGATCGATTGAATATGGCGTCATTAAAATGAATCTGGATACCGATATGCAATGGGCGTTTAACGCCGGTGTGCGAGACTACTATGAGCAAAATAAAGATTACTTGGCAACCCAGATAGGCAATCCAGATGGCGATGACCAGCCAAATAAAAAATATTATGATCCACGCAAAGTACTGCGTCAGGC
>CAZJWW010000242.1:0-2267 GCA_964549895.1 uncultured Gammaproteobacteria bacterium | reverse complement strand
CAATTGCGCATGCTTGAGCAACTTGCACCTCAGGCGCAATTGTCAGTTTGGATCAAAGTAGATACAGGTATGGGGCGACTCGGTTTTTTAGCAGAGGAAATGCCTGAAGTTATACGGCGGATTAGCGTCTGCACTGGACTTATGGATTTTTCTTTAATGAGTCATCTGGCAAATGCCGATAATCCAGACCACCCTAATAATGACCGACAATGCACTGTATTTAAGCATTTGCTTGCTAATCACCCTCAGTGTAAGGCTGCCAGTCTATTAAATTCAGCTGGAATAGTTAGTTTTTCCAATGCTGCCTACGATGCCGTGCGGCCAGGGCTTATATTATATGGAATATCGCCAACCCTAGGGCAGAGCGCTGCAGATTTAGACCTCCGACCCGTGATGACTCTAAAGTCTCAGTTAATATCCGTAAAACGCCTGCCATCGGGTAGCCCAATAGGCTATGCAGGCACCTACACTTTAGACAGCGATTCTAAAATTGGGGTCGTCGCTTGTGGCTATGGTGATGGTTACCCTCGTCACGCTCCTAATGGAACGCCGGTGTTAGTGAATGGCATGATAGTGCCGCTGATTGGGCGAGTATCAATGGATATGTTGGCGGTAGATCTAGGCGAAATGCCCGCAGAAATAGGCGACGAAGTCATATTGTGGGGTGCTAATAACCCTGTAGAAGAAGTCGCGCGCGAAGCCGGTACTATCGCCTACGAGCTTTGTTGTGGTATTTTGCCGAGAGTGGAACGGGTGGTGGTGTGAGAACTGTCTCAGTGATAGTAATAAAAGTTAAATAAAACCACATTATGGCAAAAGTAAAAACGGTTTATAGCTGTACGGAATGTGGAGCGCAATTCCCTAAATGGACAGGGCAGTGTCAAGACTGTGGTGCTTGGAATACCTTACAGGAAGAAGCCGCGCCACAAAGGATCAGCTCGAATAGCACCAAGGCAGCGCGCTTTGAGGGTTTTGCACCGCAAGCTAAAGTGCAGAAATTAGAACAGGTCAGTGTCAAGGGCACACCTAGGTTTGCCAGCGGTTTAGCAGAGCTGGACCGAGTGTTAGGCGGTGGTTTGGTGCCAGGCTCGGTGATTTTATTAGGCGGTGATCCTGGTATTGGCAAATCCACCTTAATATTACAAAGCCTCGCACTGCTGAGTGCGTCTAAAGAAACACTCTATGTAACGGGAGAAGAATCTGCTGAACAAATCGCCTTACGTGCACAACGGTTGGGCGTGCAAGATGCAGATCTGAGTTTGCTCGCTGACAATCAACTCGAAGGAATTATAGAGATTGCGGTGAGTCACAAACCCCATATATTGGTGATTGATTCAATACAAACTTTATATACCGATACCCTGCAGTCGGCACCAGGTAGCGTAGCCCAGGTGCGCGAAACGGCCAGTCGTTTGGTTCGTTTTGGTAAACAAACGGGCACTATTATTATTCTCGTCGGTCATGTGACTAAAGAAGGAGCATTGGCTGGACCCCGCGTTTTAGAGCATATGGTAGATACGGTGTTGTATTTTGAAGGAGAACGAAATTCAAGCTTTCGACTAGTTCGTGCCATTAAGAACCGTTTTGGTGCGGTCAATGAAATAGGCGTATTCGCTATGACGGATACGGGCTTAAAGGAAGTTAATAATCCCTCGGCCATGTTTATCAAGCGCGCGCAAGAAGACGCCACTGGCAGCGTTATCTTGGTTTCTCAAGAGGGCACTCGACCGTTGTTAGTTGAGGTCCAGTCCTTGGTTGATCAAAGCTCTTTGGCGAACCCTAGGCGTGTAACCGTCGGTTTGGACAATCAGCGATTGGCAATGTTATTAGCGGTGTTAAACCGACACGCCGGTTTGTCATTGTATGATCAAGATGTGTTTGTAAATGTTATTGGTGGTGTCAAGGTGCACGAGCCTGCGGCCGATTTAGCTATTCTCTTATCGGTACTATCGAGTTTTAAAAATAAACCTTTGGATAATGACTTAGCGGTGTTTGGCGAAGTTGGCTTAACGGGCGAAATACGCCCGGTGCAAGCTGGAGTAGGGCGTGTAAAAGAAGTTGAAAAACTCGGCTTCAAGCGAGTGATTATGCCAAAAGGTAACCAATCAGGGCTAAAATCAAGTAAGCTTGAAGTTATAGCGGTGAATACATTAGAACAGGCGGTACGATTTGCATTCGAATAACTTTATTTTGATAAATGGCGATTTTCGCGCATTATCCATTAAGGCATGTAGCGCTTTCACTAGTGGTTTATTGTTATTGGTTTT
>CAZJWW010000241.1:0-2402 GCA_964549895.1 uncultured Gammaproteobacteria bacterium | reverse complement strand
GAGGATCCTGATTGGCTCAAGATAAAGCGCACGACGATTCCCGGTAATGCAGAATTATCAGGGCGTATTATCCGCGAAGTTATGCAATCAGTGGATGTGGCTTTTTCTGAAGAATGGAAATTTGACCACGGTATTAGCGTACCTCTTAATTTTCTAACCCCTGATTACGATTTGCCAATTATACCGGTGAACATCAATTGCCAAGGCCCGCCTCTAACACCGTTGCACAGAGCCTGGGAGTTTGGCGAAGCGCTGCGCAGAGCTTGTGATTCAGTGCCTGAGAAAATAGCATTGGTTGGTACTGGTGGTATCTCGCATTGGCCGGCTACCCCTGATTCGGGGAAAATTAATTTCGAATGGGACACGGAATTTATGCGGCGATTTGCCGATAATGATAAGCAGGCACTGTTATCTTATACAGACGCCGAGACCTATACCGATGCCGGGCAAGGTGGATATGAAATTCGCACATTGATTGCTACCGCCGCCGCCGCCGATGGCGCTAAGGCGACGGTACACTTCTTTGAGCCTATTCCTATTTTTGCAACCAGCGCTTTCTGTGTGAATTTTGCCTTGTAGCTAAAGCGAGCTGGCGAAAACATAAGTCAATAGTAGTAAGTCAGCAGTTATAATATCGCGCGTTTGTTTTCCTTATTAGCCTGCGGTGGTCGTGCTTCGCTCTCTTTCTTTAAGGTCTGATTCCAGCGGTTGCGAAAATGTACAAAGGCTTCATCAGCGGTCATGGCACGTGGCACGAAATCGGGGCTTCGTTCTAACAATTTTTGCTGTTCTTCAATAATGAACTTGTCTTCCATAAATCCTTCAAGTAACGATTCTTTTAAAGATTCTGTGACATTATTGTCATCACGGTCAGACCCGTGTAAATAATTCCAGAAAAAGTGCGTGGTGTTGTTTGTCTCAGGCGTCATAAATTGACAGTTACGATACTCACGAAGCACGCTACGGTCATTTTTCTTTTGATCCCAGCCCGCTGGCGCAAACAGTGTTTCCATTAGAAAAATGCCGGGTAAGCGCATTTGAATTACATTAGCGCGGTCGACTTTTTTGTCTCGGTCTTCCGATGGAATAACCTTAGAGTGAAAAGGCGGTACACCGCTATCGTAATGCCATCGTTCCATCGAGAAGCCATCCGGATCTTTCTCAATATTTTCAGCCAGAGTGCTATAGGCATAAGCTTCTGAACCGCCCAGGGTATTGGTATGCACAAACGCCACATGCGAAAAATCAGCGAGATTATCCACGATTAATAACCAGTTAGCATCGTAGTGCAGATAAGCTTCTTGTTCGAAGCCTTTCCAGTTTTCAGGGTCGCTCAACGGTGGAAAATCATAAATATCATCTTCATTAGCAAGCTCTGGGTCACCCATCCATATCCAAATCATATTACCTTTGGACGTGACCGGATAACTGCGCACCCGCATTGAATTGGAGATATGATCCTGACCTGGTATTTCTATTACTTTTCCGGTCTCGTTGTACAACATGCCGTGATACATACATCGTATGCAATTGCCTTCAATCCTGCCTTTTGACAATGGTGCGGCGCGATGACAGCAACGGTCATCCAGCGCGATAAAATTATTGTTGTCACCCTTATAAAACACCAAAGGTGTGTTACAAATTGTACGTGCCAGCCGATTATCGGCGTCGGCAACTTCGTATTCCCACGCAGCTGCGTACCACATGTTTTCCACAAAATGATGTTTTTTTTCCGTCATGTTAATTTCTCACTCGAGCGTTGTTCAGTTAGTGTTAATTCGTATCTATTATGGTTTGTAAGGTCGCCATCATCATGCGCCAATCGGCACCATCACACTGGCTCACTATTTCCTCGTAAACTCGGTCAATCTGCGGTTTGAGTTCTACTTCCAAAGATCTACCCTTTGCCGTTAAACCAATGCGCACCACCCTACGATCCTCTTCGCTTCGATCACGAGCTACCAAACCTTTTGATGTCATTCGATCAATAATGCCCACCAAACTAGGGCTAGGCAGTAACGCCTTACTGGCTAACTCAGCGGTTGTACATTTTTCGTCTTCCCATAGTACTCGCAATATACGCCACTGCTGTTCCGAAATATCATGCTTCTTAAACACCGCTCTGTATCTTGGAATGATCGTGTCTAGAGTGCGATACAACATCATGGGTAAGGATTTATCAAACGCGTCCAAATGCAACTCACCACTAATTAGTTAATAAATTAATAGTTAATATATTAACTATAATTACACGCATGTCAATAGTCTATTGCGAAGACTAGAGTTTTCGTAATTATGTTCTTTGAGTCTTAGACGTTCTTTTTATCGTTTCATAGATAAGAACGTAAGAGCACAGCATTTAGCATGCTCTATGCGCTCGCCAGTAGAGAAAAGCCAGTAGA
>CAZJWW010000240.1:0-2474 GCA_964549895.1 uncultured Gammaproteobacteria bacterium | reverse complement strand
AACGGGATTCATCGCAAGAAGATCAAGATATTCTTGAAGAGATCCAGCTATTGGCAGAGTCCGCTGGCGCGATAGTAATAGATACCGCCACTGCTTTTAGACGCAAACCAGACCCTGCGACCTTTATCGGCAAAGGCAAGGTAGAAGAAATCAAGCAGCGAATAGCGGCTGACGATATTGAGCTAGTAATATTAAATCACTCTGTTAGCCCCATTCAGGAACGAAATCTCGAGCGCGCGCTAGCGACGCGGGTACTCGATCGAACTGGTTTGATCTTAGATATATTTGCTCAACGCGCTACCAGTCACGAAGGCAAACTACAGGTTGAGCTAGCACAACTTCAACATATTTCCACGCGTTTGGTGCGTGGGTGGACTCACTTAGAACGTCAAAAAGGTGGTATCGGTTTGCGCGGCCCGGGTGAAACCCAGCTAGAGACTGACCGTCGCTTAATCGGCCATCGTATTAAGGCTTTGCATAAACGCCTAGATACCGTATCGGCGCAGCGTCAGTTGCGCCGCAAATCACGAGCTAAAGTACCGGTGCCTACCGTTTCATTAGTAGGTTATACCAATGCTGGTAAGTCATCATTATTTAATCGAATCACCGATGCCGAAGTTTATGCCCAAGACCAGCTATTTGCGACGCTCGATACTACTATGCGGCGGGTAGAAATTGATGAGTTTGGGACCAGTATTCTGTCAGACACCGTCGGCTTTATTAGGGATTTACCGCATTCATTGGTCCAAGCCTTTCACTCAACTTTAGAAGAAGTTAGTAACGCACAAGTGTTGCTGCATGTGGTTGACGTGTCTAGTAATTATCGCGAAGAATGTGTTCGTGAAGTAGATAAAGTGCTTGCTGAAATCGAAGCCAAAGATATCCCAACAATAATGGTTTACAATAAAATTGATTTACTGGGCTCATCGGGCAAGACCTTGCACAACGATCAAGGTCTGGTTGACCGCGTTTGGCTGTCGGCACACAGCGGCGAGGGTGTAGACTTATTGTTATCAGCGATTGGTGAACGGCTGTCGTTAATGCATACGCGTTGCCGAATCGCTTTGCCAGCGAGCAATGGAAAGTTGCGAGCGCGCTTGTATCAAAAAAGCGTGGTGAAGCAGGAGAATATCAATGACGATGGTTCTTTCGCTCTCGAATTGGAATTATCGTCTGCTGATCTGGGTTGGCTAAAAAAACAAAATAATGTAACCGCTTTGGAAACCCTTTAGCTAACTTACTTTGGTTAGCCATAGTCTTCGCAATTAAAATCATGACTATTTATGCTTAAAACAGGTCAAAGTCTCTAAACTTATTGTTTAAAGTACTATTTGCCTATTTGTATTCTGCGCTATGGCGCTATATTTGTTAAACTAAACATCGCACAATTAAACACTAATTCCATTCTGGAGATTAAATCATGCCTTGGAATGAACCTGGTTCAGGAAACTCAGGTAATCGCGACCCTTGGGGTAACGGTAACCGAAATCGTGGCAATCAAGGCCCCGATATCGAACAAGTAATAGAAAATGTACGCAAACGCTTCGGCGGGGGCGGTGGTAGCGGCGGAAAACGTGGCGGCGGACTAGGTAGTATCCCAACGTTTTTTATAATTGCAATTGGGGCCATCGCTTTTTGGTTATTTAATTCCTTTTACCAGGTTGAAGAGGGCTGGGAGAGTATAGAATTACGTTTTGGTAAATATAGCGAAACGGTTGGTGCTGGTCTGCAGTTTATCCTTTGGCCGATTGAGCAAAATGTCCTAATTAATTCTAAGAATATTCGAACTGTAGAAATTGGCTTTCGCAAAGATACTGGTACAGGTCGCGGTTCCGTGCCGGCTGAGGCGCAGATGCTAACTACCGACGAAAATATCGCGGATGTCAGCTTGGCAGTACAATATAATATCCGTAATGTGGAAGACCTACTATTTAAGGTGGGTAATGTAGAGAGGAGCGGCGTCATTGATGCGGTGGTCCGTGGTTCAACAGAGAGTGCCTTAAGAGAAGTGGTTGGCAGCACTACGATGGACGATTTATTCAATCAAGGCCGTGCCGCCGTTGAAACCCGCACAAAAGAATTGCTGCAACGTATCCTTGATCGTTATGAAACAGGGATCAATGTCATTGCTGTAGAGATGCAAGCAGCTGCACCGCCACAAGAGGTACGCGAAGCCTTCGAAAATGTGAACAAAGCTGATCAACTTGAGCAACAATTGATCCAAGAATCTAAGGCTTACGAGGAAAAAGTAGTTTTAGAAGCAGAAGGTCTAGCGGCGCGTTTACTTGCCGAGGCCAATGGTTACAAAGAAGCAGTTATCGCTAAAGCGGTGGGCGAAGGCGAACGATTTACTCAGGTGCTTAAAGAATATCAAAAAGCACCGGAAGTGACGCGCAAACGCTTGTATATAGAAACGATGGAGCAAGTGCTGGGTAATACCAATAAAATCATTATTGATCAAGAAGGTGGTAACA
>CAZJWW010000239.1:0-2500 GCA_964549895.1 uncultured Gammaproteobacteria bacterium | reverse complement strand
GCGTTCTCGCGAGATAATTGAAGAAATGCGCGTATTGTCCACTAAGAATGCGGCCGAAATTCGTGATTCGGTGGAAGATGGCAAACAACGTATGGCGAAAATTATTGAACGCGGTGGCTCCTTAGCGTTGCCACATCAGTTTTAATTGATCGTTTTTAGGCAATCTTTTTACAGGGGGGCTTGTTAGCACACTAGCCCCAGCAGCAGCGATAGACCAATAAATGAATCAATCGACGGACAATCAAGCTCCATTAGAAGACCTGATGGCGGCCATGGATGTAGTGGATACCCTGCGACACGAGCAGGGTATGGTTGAGCGTGAATTAGATGCACAGACTCGGCGTGATAAATTACTCAAGCGCTTAAAAGAGCTCTACAGTGCTCAAGGTATTGCGGTTCCGGATCATGTCCTGCAAGAAGGCATTGACGCGCTCGAGCAAGAGCGTTTTCAGTATCAACCCGTTGCTAAAAATTGGCGCACCAAGATTGCTAAAGCCTGGATTAGTCGCAGCCGTTGGGGTAAGCCCCTTGGTTTTTTAGCGATAGTCGGTAGTTTGTTCTTTGGCTACTACTTTGTAACGGAGGTTCTGCCGGAAAAAAGACAGCAGACTGAACTACCGCAACAGATAGAGCGTTCCTTATCAAGAATTGAAAAAATGGCTAAAAACCCAGATTTAGCTGCCGAAGCTCATCAGAATGCTCAAATTGCGCGCCTTGCTGTCGATAACGGCGATTATGACCAAGCTGAAGATGTAGTCGCGAGCATGGCTTCCGCGGCTGATGCGATTGCTCAAGAATACACGGTAAGAATAATTTCAAGACCTAACCAGAGTTCAGGCGTTTGGCGTGTGCCACCGAATAATCCCAATGGGCGTAATTACTACTTGATAGTAGAGGCGCTGGACAAAAATAATAAGGTGTTGGAGCTAGATATATTAAATCAAGAAAACAATAAACGAATGCGTACCAAACAATGGGGACTACGCGTAAACGAACAAACATTTAATCAAATAGCCGCCGATAAACAAGACGACGGTATTATTCAGAACAATCAAGTGGGTAAGAAAGAAGTGGGTTTTCTAAAACCTCGCTTTAGTATCCCTACTACCGGCGCCACCATTACCAAATGGTAGTGCGAACTACTTTCATAACAACTATTTTTCATAACAACCGTTTTTCATAACAACTTTGAGACCTCGTTAGCGTATGTGGACTGGCAGCACCGCACTTAAAAATATTGATCAGAGTTTGCAGACCATTCGCAATGAAGTGGTGCGTTTAGATAATCTGTTAACTCGTTTGACTGAATCGATGGCCAAAAATCAACGCCACCGAGTTAAGCTCATTAATGACATTGCCGCCGTGCGGTTGACGGAGATTGATACGGGCGAATTGCGAAGCAGTTTGACTGCCGCTGATCAACAAGCCTTAAAGATACTCGAGCAACGTGATGAAGCATTAACGGCCCTCAACGAGAAAATTGAGCGTCTTGACCAAGATATTCTGGCGGCCGAACATGAGCGAGAAACACTATTAGCGTCGGTCAATCAAAGCTCGCAAAACTTGGTGGAACTCGAAACTAAGGTCCAAAATGAATTAAAAGTTGATCAGCACTATTTAGATCAGATTGCAAAAACCAGAGAAGCAGAATCCATTGCCGAAGAGGCACAGAATAAAGTTGAATTAGCGCAACACGACATGGATGTAAAAGCGCAACCCTATAAAGCAGACGAGTTGTTTATGTACTTGTGGAATCGTGGTTATGGCACTACCGAATATTCTGGTAGTTTTCTGGCACGTTTTATGGATGGTTGGGTTGCTAGAGTCATCAAGTATGAACCAGCACGCATCAATTTTTGGAATTTAACGGAAATCCCAAAACGGTTGAATAACCATGCGGAGATGGTCGATGCAGCGGCCGACGAAGAATTAATGGCCTTACAACAACTGGAGTTGGATGCCCTAGCCAAGGGCGGCGTTAAAGAGATAGAGCAAGCACTCGAGGCGTCGCGTGAAATACTAGATAAACACGATGATAAGCTTGAAGAAAAAGAACATGCGCTCAATGTGCTATTGGAAGAACGTGCGCAATTTGTTGCAGGTGTCGATGAGTATATGCAACGCTGCTTAAGTCGTCTTACTCAGGTTCTTGAGCATAAAGATCTCAATGCAGTGCATCATTACGTAAGGCAGACCAATTCGCCCACCGATGACAAGTTGGTGATTGAGTTACAAACCTTGGATGATCGCTTAGCTACTGTAAGAGATGATTTGGCCGATGTGCGCAATATGCATGATAAAAAAATAAGCAAACTCAAAGAGTTGGAGCAAGTACGTCGAAATTTCAAAAATTCACGTTACGATGATGTGCGCTCTGGATTTGGCAATGAAGCGATGCTTGCCACAATTTTAGGGCAGTTTCTGCAAGGAGCCGCATCCGGCTCCGATTTGTGGCGAGTGATTCAGCGCAATCAACGCTATCGAGATGTGAGCTCGCTGC
>CAZJWW010000238.1:0-2513 GCA_964549895.1 uncultured Gammaproteobacteria bacterium | reverse complement strand
CCGCTGAGGGCTCTAAATTAGACACCTCTGATGGCTCTCAATTAGACACCGCTGATGGCTCTCAATTAAACACTGCTAAAGGCCCTGAACATATTCCGCCCCTAGGTTACGCCTTGGCACAGCTTAAAGGCATATATATCTTAGCGGAAAACGAAGCTGGTTTAATTTTGGTGGATATGCACGCGGCGCATGAACGCATCACTTATGAATACCTTAAAATGTCTATGGGCGACGCTTTAATAAGCAACCAAGCTTTGTTGGTGCCAGTTACTATCGCAGTGAGCGAAACTGAAATGATGGCGTGGGCTGAACAACAGGATTTGTTTAAACAATTGGGCTTAGAAGTCGAACAATTAGATGAAACAGTATTGGTCGTGCGCAGTGTGCCAGAGTTGTTGGTCAATGCCGATGTCTCTCAGTTGGTGAGAGACGTGCTCTCCGATTTAGTTGCGAGTGAGCACAGTAGTCGTATTGAAGAAACACTACATGAAATCTTATCGTCTATGGCTTGCCATGGATCAGTACGCGCCAACAGATTGCTCTCGATTGCTGAAATGAATGCCTTATTGCGCGATATGGAAGCAACGGAGCGCAGCGGTCAGTGCAACCACGGCCGCCCGACCTGGGTGCAGATGTCATTGCATCAACTTGATGGTTGGTTTAAGCGCGGTCAATAATGACTGTACTGACGAACTAAATTGGAAATTAGCCTTTTAGCACCCGAGCAAATACCAGTAGTTTGTTTGATGGGGCCCACCGCCACTGGGAAAACCGATGCCGCTGCACAATTGTTTGATGCTTTTGATACGGAAATCATTAGTGTGGACTCATCATTGGTTTATCAATTTATGGATATTGGTACCGCCAAACCCGATGCCAATTTTCTTAAGAAATACCCTCATCATTTAGTGAATATACGCCATCCAAATGAGGTTTATTCCGTAGCTGAGTTTTATTCAGATTGCATAGACCTTATTCAAAGGATAACTGAGAAGGGCAAACTGCCAGTACTTGCCGGTGGAACTATGTTTTATTTCAATGCCTTGGAGCATGGGTTATCAGAATTACCTCAGGCTAACGTAGAATTGAGAACGCAGATAGCCAAAGAAGCAGAGTCCGTTGGCTGGCCAAATTTACATCAACGTTTGGCTGCGTTGGATCCGGAAAGTGCACTAAGAATAGACTCTATGGATGCCCAGCGCATTCAACGTGCACTGGAAATTGTGATCGAATCGGGCAAATCGGTTGGCGAGCACAATAATGAACGAAAGCCAGGGCTCGAAAACCCAATGATTAAGTTAGGTTTGTCCTTCTCGGATCGACAGGTGTTGCATTCTCGAATTGAACGACGCTTTGACTTGATGTTAGAGCAAGGGCTGCAAGCTGAAGTCGAGGCGTTATTGGATATGGGTGTAAAGGCGGACGCATCGTCCATGCGCATGATCGGATATCGACAAATGCTAGAGCATTTACAGGAGATCACCAGTTACGAAGAGATGCGATCAAAGGGAATAGCAGCTACTAGGCAACTGGCAAAAAGGCAGCTAACTTGGTTAAGAAATCAGCAAAATCTGATCTGGTGGGTCGATTCTGGCTTAAAAGACAAAGATTTTAGTCAACTTGTCGACTTAATTGGACAATTTATAGGATAAAAATCACTTATTTGCACTATAATTGGGCCTAGAGCGCGTGGATAATAACGGGTTGTTGGTGTGTTTTTTGCTACGGCTTTTTGCTACTGGCTTAAACTTTACTAAGGCTTTTTGCTACTGGCTCAAAAATTACTACAACTTTTTACTACTACAAACTTACGAACAATTTTTACCACAGTAAAAAAATAAAACTACAATAATAAAAGACCAGATAAAAGTAACCAACTTGGGTTGAAGATGGTGAAACATTTATTACGTGTGATTCTTTAATCGCATGGGCGTCTTAAAATAATAAACTAACGAATTTAACAGTTATAGTTAAATAGAGAATAATAAAAATGGCACAGAATAAAGGAACGGCGTTACAAGACCCATTCTTGAACGCGCTCCGAAAGGAGAGAATCCCTGTATCGATATATTTGGTCAACGGTATCAAGCTGCAAGGGCAGGTTGAATCTTTTGATCAGTTTGTGATCGTATTACGCAACACCGTTAATCAAATGATATACAAGCACGCGGTATCCACTGTGGTGCCGTCAAAAGCGATTCGCATTGAGTTCGACGCTGAGTAGACTAAGGCTATTGCAGGCATGTGCCTGAGAGTGGCTCTTCCAATATCTCATTTCAATCTGCTTGTACTGGCAGGTTAATCGTGTGTCCGTTTGATCTTGGAACAGCCAATACTACTTAGTCTATAGCACCATCTCCGTAACCCAATGCCAGTAACACATAGCCAGCAGTATAATTTATAACATTGTTCGAACTCGCTGAAGCAAAGACAAAACCTAATGCCTTGATTCTCTATCAACGGGATTCATCGCAAGAAGATCAAGATATTCTTGAAGAGATCCAGCTATTGGC
>CAZJWW010000237.1:0-2514 GCA_964549895.1 uncultured Gammaproteobacteria bacterium | reverse complement strand
GAAAAGTCAGTAGCGAAAAGTCAGTAGCGAAAAGTCAGTAGCGAAAAGTCAGTAGTAAGAGAGCGTAGGATACAGACGGTAGTGTGTTGCTTTAACTATTAAATTGCAACTTAATGTCAATTTCTTGGCATTTAATTACAAAGTCAAAATTATAAAATTCATGAATTTTGTAATTCTGGCATTTTTATGGCGCAGCAAGCGCTATACTTAGACTTATTGGGCCAGTGTCGCATTCAAAGTCAGCGCTTATTTGGGTCAATCAAGTAATAATAAAGTCAATTTAGGGAGCTATCATGTTTGAAAAGTTAAATAATTTTATCGCTCAACCATTACCTCGAAAAATACTTTTTTTTGATGAAATGTTAACGCCACAGCTAATTCGCTTGGCTTATTGGTTGGGGCTGTTAGCGGTGGCTTGGGTTGCTCTAGGAAATATATTTACCAATGGCTTTTTTGGCTTTTTCGAAACAATTGTGCAGTTTGTTATCGGAGTTATTGCCGTTCGAGTTGGTGCTGAATTAGTAATGGTTTTATTCAAGCTGCATGAAAATAGCTCAGCAATTGTTGAAAATACCGCTGGTGCTAAATCAACGACAAAGAAAACAACCAAGAAGGTCACCAAAAAGGCAAGTAAAAAAGCCTAGCCTGTCAGGTATCACGCTTTTTGCTACGGGTTCATATCTACGGGCTTATTGCTACAGTCTTATGGCTACAAACTTTTTGCTATAAGTGTTTAACTACTGTCTTTATAGAGAAAGATTCTAGATTTGGTGTCTGGTTAATGCTGTATTCAGCTTGCTCGTTTATGATACGCACTCTTGTTATTCAATTTTATATTTGAAAAATTACTTTTGAGAATTTACTAATGAAACTATCAAACCTTGCCTTTGTTTCAATCTTTGCACTGCTGATATCGCTGTCGACACTTACCACGCTGTCGGCACAGGCCCAGACTTTGACTGAGCCCGAGAAAGTGGTCAGAAATACCATAAACTCGGTGGTCGAAAATATTCAGACTAATCGCGAAGTTTATCGCCAAGACAGTGAAAAGTTGTACGAAATGATTGAAAACACCTTGGTACCGGCACTGCACTTGCCACGAATGGCCAATCTAATTCTGGGTAGGGACACAGCACGCTCGGCTACGGCTCAACAAAAGCGAGATTTTGCGGCCGCTTTTAAGACCTCACTAATTAGAACTTATGCGCCATTATTGCTAGATTTTGCCGGGGAAGACAAAGTTGTTTATGCGCCTGTTGAATTGGCAAATGGAGCAGATAAAGTCACGGTTAATGCCCAATTAGTTGCTGCTTCAGGCGATTCTTTTCCCATTAGTTTGTTTATGAGTAATCGCAAAGATACGAGTTGGCGCGCGTATAATATGGAAGTGGCAGGTATAAATTTTGTATCGACCTATCGCCTTACATACGGTGGAATTATTAAAAAGAAGGGCATTGATGGTTTGATCGCCGATTTAAACAGCAAAAATGCGCGCTAAATGGCATATAGATCTTTACCTTACAACAGTTGAGCAGTCAGATATTCAAACGTGAGTAGCTCGTTAGCTGATGCCATCACCGTTGCCGGGCTCAGTAAACAATATGGCGATTTACAGGCGCTTAAAGAAATAGATTTCACAATCGCCAGAGGCGAGTTTTTCGGCTTGCTCGGACCCAATGGTGCTGGCAAATCCACCTTAATTAGCATTCTTGCTGGGTTAATCAAACCCACGGCTGGTAAAGCAGAAATACTGGGTGACGATGTACAAAAAGATTACCGACAAGCACGACGAAATCTGGGTATTGTGCCCCAGGAAGTGGTGATAGATTCATTCTTTACTGTACGTGAAACCTTACAATTTCAGTCCGGTTATTTTGGTATTAAAAATAATGACGCGTGGATAAATGAGTTACTTTCAGAACTGGGTCTAAGCGACAAAGCCGACGTCAATATGCGCAAACTGTCCGGTGGCATGAAGCGGCGAGTGCTAATAGCGCAGGCGTTGGTCCATCGTCCCCCAGTATTGGTTTTAGACGAACCAACGGCTGGCGTCGATGTCGATTTGCGAGAATCTATGTGGCGTTTTATTCAATACCTGAATAAAGAAGGGCACACCGTGGTATTAACCACTCACTACTTAGAAGAAGCCGAGCAGTTATGTGATCGAATTGCCATCATTGATAAAGGCGAAGTGATTGCTCTGGAAACAAAACAAAATTTGTTGGCCCGAGGTCTGGGTAGTACTTTAATGGTGCGCGCGGCTCACACCATAGAAACGATACCTAGTGAGCTTAAAAGTCGAGTTACGCGATTAGAGGGTAACGAGTTGGAGCTAGCAATTCACCGCGAAAAAGATTCTATTATGGATATTTTAGATCGACTTCGTGGTGCGGCTATGCATATCGAATATGTGTCCGTGCTCAGTGATAATTTGCAAGACGTATTTGTACAGCTGACCGGTGAACCGTCTGAAGATGAACAGTCTTGAACGAGAATATAAACAGTCTTGAACGA
>CAZJWW010000236.1:0-2545 GCA_964549895.1 uncultured Gammaproteobacteria bacterium | reverse complement strand
TCTATTTAATCTACTTGTTTGATTATTAGATATGGAGCTAATCAATTATTAATCAAGTACGCAATTAATCCAATTTCTTCTTTTCAGCACCACCGGCAATCACGTCATAAACCGGCGCCGTAGTATCAGAAACCAAACTACCATTGAGTACCGCACCTAATTCCATTTCTACGGCTTTGTAATGAATGTCACCAGTCACCTTAGCTTTAACCTGCAACTCGACATGCCCTGTCGATACAATATTACCATTTACGGTGCCATTAACGACAATATGTGGAACATTGATATCACCTTCAATAACGCCAGATTCACTTAGCACAACAGTGCCTTTATTACTGTCCTGTGCTGAAACATGGCCTTTGATATGTCCGTCCACGCGCAAACCGCCAGTAAATTCTAAATCACCTTTTAACATCGTTCCTGAACCCACCAATGTGTCTATGGTTTCTACAGGTGCGCTTACATTATTATCTTTTTCTTTATTATGTCTTTTCATTTTTTTTCTCTGTTTGAAATCAATTATTGTTAAGGTGCTACCTACTCAACTACTTGCAAACTATCTTTTGGCTACTTTATATAACCTCTTTAACTTAGGTTGCTGATTTTAACTCAATAGCCGAATCTAATTCTCGCTCGACATCCGAGACAGGGAACCAACGTTCTAGTTTATCATTACCGCTTAAATTTAGTTCTACCTTAATTTTAGCACTCTCGGCAAGGCCAGATACATCAATAGAGCCCGATATTCGCTCAAAATACTGATAATTAATGCTTCTTGAGCTGGATAACGGCCATTGCCCAACAACCTCATCGTTATCGTATAAAACCACCTTCAAGCGGCCACGCACCTCTGTTTTATGCTTAATCGCCTGAACCAAGGTCACATCAAAGCTCAATGTGCCCTCTTCAAAGCTGTGCTCAAGAGACTGAATGGCTGGGCCTGACTGTTCATTTTCTGGCGATATAATGCTTCGATAAAAATCCAATCGCGACCCTAATATGCGGTTTTTTTGTTCCGAATTAGAATAGGCTTTGCTAATTTGTTTATACGCTTCTTCTTGAATCTGTTTTTGCCGTTGAGCGAAAATTTTATCTTCTTCGGCTTTAGATAAATTTTGCTTTAAGTCGGTAATGGTGCCATTAAGTTGCTCGATCATTACCGCATCTCGATCTAACATTTTGTTACCAGATTTAATGCCGCTAGAGTAAGCAAAATATAAACTGACGACAATCGCGATGATGCTGCCCAATATTGTCGCCATTCGAGCTTTGCGTGACATTTTTGGTCGAATAGAAAGATCGTTTGTTGAATTTCGGATCATGTAGTTAAACTCACTAGAGTAAACGGTTAAGACAATACTGCTGCATTTTCAAGGCCACTGTCCTCGGGTAACGAAAACATAATGTTCATATTCTGAATCGCCTGACCTGCTGCCCCTTTGGTCAAGTTATCAATAACAGATAACACCACTAATTTGCCGGAGCCACCTGCTTTATGAAGCGCGATGCGGCACATATTAGACGTTTTAACCGAGCGCGTATCTGGATGCGATCCCAATGGAAGAACATCTACGAACGGTTCATGGTCATAAAACTCGCTGATAATCCGATGCAAACTTTCCAGCGACTGATCGCGATTTTTAAGGTCGGAGTACAATGTCGCGTGGATGCCGCGCAACATTGGTGTTAAATGTGGCACAAATGTTAGGTCGATTTTAGCATTAGCAATGCTCGCCAAATTTTGGCTGATTTCAGGGTGGTGACGATGACCATCAACCCCATAAGCTTTAAAGCTATCAGTAACTTCACTGTACAAATTTGCCACACTTGCACTCCGTCCGGCACCCGTCACACCCGACTTGGCATCGACAATTAGACCGTCAGTACTAATGACATTCTGCTTTAACAATGGGAGAAAACCTAGTGTGGTCGCGGTTGGGTAGCAACCAGGGTTGGCCACTACCTCTGCGTCTTTAATCGCCTCACGATGCATTTCAGGCAAGCCATAAACCGCTTGTTCTACCAATTCTGGACAAGCATGCGACATGCCATACCAATGTTCCCAGGTAGCAATGTCTTTGATACGAAAATCAGCGGCCAGATCAATTAGTTTTACACCATTGTTCATCAACTCACGGGCATGAGTCATAGCAATGCCGTTAGGAGTAGCACTGAAGACTAAATCACAATCATTGAAGGAAGCCGGTTTAGGCTGAGTAAATTCAATATCAACGTGGCCTCGCAAACTGGGAAACAAATCCACCACCGGCCGACCAGCCTCTGACCGAGACGTGATCAAACATAATTCAACACTCGGATGCCTGACTAGCAAACGCAGTAACTCAACCCCGGTATAACCGGTGCCACCAATAATGCCTACTTTAATTTTACGCAACTGTTTAATTAACTCGCTAGCTATTTAACTCGGTACCTGCCCGACATTAACCAATGGTGAAAAACCGATAGGGAAAGACCGATGGTGATAGTGTCGCACAATATAGCCGATTTTAATTTATTCTGCTTCTTTGAAGCAAAAAAGGCCAGC
>CAZJWW010000235.1:0-2597 GCA_964549895.1 uncultured Gammaproteobacteria bacterium | reverse complement strand
CCTAAACACTTAGAGCTCCGTTTTGCGTTTCCGCTCAACGGAGTGTTCTTTTACTATTCGCTATATCTCATAGCTTTAGTCGCACCTTTGCTGTAACCTCCGCCGCTTGTCAATAGCCCTGAAAACACTATGAATTTTGCCGATTTAGGCTTGTCTAAACCCCTGCTCGACGCAATTGAATTGCAAGGGTACGACACTCCTTCGCCCATTCAACGAAAAGCCATTCCAGAGGTTATTCAGGGCAGAGATGTAATGGCCGCCGCGCAAACGGGTACTGGCAAAACAGCCGGCTTTACCTTGCCGATATTGCATCGTTTGAGTAATACGCCTAAACCCCAAGGCAAAGGTAATCAAGCCAGAGCCTTAGTGTTAACACCTACCCGCGAATTAGCAGCACAAGTCGCAGCCAGCGTTGAAACCTATGGCCAGAATTTAAAAATCAAATCAACCGTGGTGTTTGGTGGCGTTAAAATAAACCCACAAATGCAACGCTTGCGCGGTGGGGTGGATATTTTAATTGCCACTCCGGGGCGCTTACTGGACCTGCACAGTCAAAATGCCATTCAATTCGATAAACTCGAAGTGCTTATTTTAGACGAAGCCGATCGCATGTTGGATATGGGCTTTATCCACGATATTCGTCGTATCATTAAACTGCTACCAAAGAAACGGCAAACCTTATTGTTTTCAGCGACTTTTTCTAACGACATCAGACAATTAGCAAAAAGTATAGTCTACAAGCCGGTAGAGGTGTCAGTTAGCCCACCCAATAGTACGGTCGATACCGTCCAACAGAAGTTAATCGCCGTTGAAAAAACCGATAAGTCGCAAGTACTCACGCGCTTAATCAAAGACAATAATTGGTTCCAGGTGTTAGTTTTCTCACGAACCAAGCACGGCGCCAATCGCTTAGCGAAGCAATTAAATAACCGTGGGGTAGAAGCTTCAGCAATTCACGGCAACAAAAGCCAAGGCGCACGCACCAGAGCATTAGCGGAATTTAAAGCCAACAAAGTAAGAGTGCTAGTCGCCACTGATATTGCCGCTCGCGGTATCGATATAGATCAACTTCCCCACGTGGTCAATTTTGATCTGCCGCAAGTAGCCGAAGATTATGTACATAGAATCGGTAGAACAGGCCGGGCAGGGGCCAGCGGCGAAGCCATTTCATTAGTGAGTCATGATGAATTCAAACAGCTCTGTGATATCGAGCGGTTGATAAAAAAAGCCATTCCTCGAGAAACATTAGATGGCTATGAGCCACAGAATCAATTACCCCAATCGAAAGGCGATTTTAGAGATAAAAAACCCAGCAAACCTAAAAAGAAAAAAGGTCGACGTCCTAACCATAAAAAGACCGGAAAAAACAAATCTGGAAGAAATAAGTCGGTGGATAAAGGCAATACCAAACAAAATGCTGGAAGCAAAAAGACCAACGCTCAAAGTCAAAACACAGCGAATCGCAAAAAGAAACCCAATTTTAAGAAACGCAGAAAGCCAAACTCTGCAAACAAAAAATAAAGTTAGTCTGTTGAACCTCGAATCAATCTTATATATCGAATTATCAGGTTTAGATATAGGCTATTATTAAATGACTGATTTTTCTGTCTACTGAAGTGGTATCAGTTAAACGTGTGAAACACGTCCGAGTCGAAGGGGGTAGTTTTGGGACTTGTTGTAAAGATCTTAGCGATAAAACTCGACATAAAAATTGACCTTACCTAATGGTTTTATATGATGCAATATCGTAGGTTCTACAACACCAGGTTTGCTTGTACTGAGTTCGATAACTTCAAGCTCAGGCTCAATAATTGTGTACTCAAGACAACCTTCTAGAATTACAATTTTGCCCCAAACTCCTTCCTTGGTCTGATGGTCATTCAATAGCCCCTTAGGAACACTTAATTCCGTGAACTCGGGTGTTCTTTTATATGGAGTGACGCCGTCAGGTAAAACGTTCATTTGGTTTCTTCTTTATTATGCCTCTAAAACGAGCGTGTTGAAAACGGGTCTGAGCCGGAGGCGGCTGTTTTGGGACTTATTATAAGCCTTTGCATTCTTCATTTCTAATTTCTTTTACAGCGCTTTTATCTATTTTAACAACAACTCGTCCTTCTTCTGAGTTGAGACAATCAAACAATAGATACATTTCTGATTTCTTGTATCCATCTGTTGCAAACAGCACTGACTTATAGTCAATTTCGCTCTCTAAGTCTTGATTTGAAAAATTGATAACAACCTTTTTATGACCATCAAAATTATAGTAAAACGAAGAGCCTTTCTCGTAAAATAAAACTAGTCGGTCTTTATTAGAAACCTCGTAGGTAATAGAAAATATTTCAGGGGTGCGCACAAGATAAAAGGAACTATATGAGAGCTTAGAGAAAAGCAAAATCGAAAGAACTATTATGAATTTGATCGTGTGCTTATAACAGCTTATTAGTGCGCAACGCATGTTTCCTGATCGATAAAACTCCATATTTGTCCCCTAAGTTTTTGTTACTAAAGTGTTTTGTGTTGAATTTAGTTTTCAACGTGGCGTGAAAGCGAGCCGTCCTATTAACACATCTTAGCAGTGCGCAATATCATTCTCAATT
>CAZJWW010000234.1:0-2631 GCA_964549895.1 uncultured Gammaproteobacteria bacterium | reverse complement strand
GCTATGGGTGGACTTGAACCACCGACCCCAGCATTATGAATGCTGTGCTCTAACCGACTGAGCTACATAGCCATTTAAGGATTTCTTACGCGTTTAACCGTGCGCTAAACGAAGCGGAAAAATACACGCAGCTTATGTTTTAGTCAAGGTTGGGAGCGTTACTAATCGGTACTTTTAATTATATAGTGGCGAATGCACTTTGATTAGGTATGAAATGCTCGACTTGTTAAGATAATCGATAACTGAGTGTAAGAGCGGATATTTTATGAAAAAAGATAAAAAATATGGGCTTGCAGATGCTTACTCTCTGAAAACCCCAGACGATAATAAAGAGTTGTATCGCGATTGGGCCAGCACTTATGACGAAGATTTTGCACAAGAAAGAGGCTACCAATACCCTGCTCGCTTGGCAGATGTTTATGCTGAATACAGCCGCGATGAAGACGTTCCTATTTTAGATGTTGGTGCTGGCACTGGCCTTGTCGCACAAGCAATAAGGTCGAAGGGTTTGGATTTCGAAATAGATGCCATTGACATCTCCACCGAGATGCTTGAACAAAGTAGAAGCAAGAGCCTTTACAAAAATCATATTCAAGCTGATTTAACTCAGACTCTGCCGATGGAAGCTGAGCATTACGGTGCATTCTTAAGCTCGGGTACTTTTACACAGGGGCATGTTGGCCCAGAAGCGCTTGAAGAGCTATTAAGGGTAGCGCGACCTAAGGCACTTTTTTGTCTGGGTATAAATGCCAGAGTCTTTGATGAATACGGGTTTGGTTCGGCCTTTGCGATTTTACAAGCCGACAAAAAAATCACGACTACGGAGTTTATTAAAATACCTTATTACCAAGCCGCTAAAGATAAACACCCTGAGGATGATCATTCAAACGATTTTGGTTTAACCGCGGTATTTCGGAAAGCTTAGTTGGTAAATTAATCGCGGCAAAAGGGCCACACACTATGAGTGTATTCGGGGTCCTTTAGATCAAGCGATGGAATTTCAAGCAAAACCGACTTAGCGTTTAACAAAATTTTGAACCTGCTCTTTCGCATCCCAACGTTTGGCTAATTGTATTCCGCCGCTATAACCAAGATAAGCCACTATCAACAATGTCAAGCTGAATCCCTCGGTCCATTTGACTATCCATGAAAGGGCAGTAACGATATTCATGATTTGGTTTTGCAGAAACATAACCAGCAAGTCGATCAAACCACCGGAAAAGTGCGTTATAAACGTCGGCAGGCTCCATGCAAATTGCCATAGTTCCTGGGCCTCCAAAACAAGCAGTGTCCAGAGTGCAGCCAGGCCATAAAAACCGCCACCAAAACGCATCCATTTTGTGATCCAGAAGTCAGTATTGCTGGGATCAAATTGATCTAAGTGGTCGTCGTCGACAGAGCTAGATTTAAAAGCACTAGACTTAAGCGCTTTTTTCTTAGCTTTCTCGGCCGCCTTTAATTCTTTGCGATAACTCGCCACGGCTTTTTCAGTTCGTTTACGATCAGCGCTTTTATCAATGAGATTTGCGCGGTACAAGGCTGAAAACGCCCACCATGACATCAACATCAACGGGATACCCATTTTTATCATAGCTTCTAAGATATCTAGCATGCCCTAGTCTGCCTTTTTACTATCATCGACAATATTCATTGATGCAACACCACTATTGCCAATCTCAACCGAGGCGAACGGCCCACCCAGGCATAGCTGTTCAGGATCATGCAAATTCGGTGCTGGGGTATCGGCTAGAATTTGGTTTGCGAATTGTTCTGCATTGTCTTTTGGGCGATAACCTAGGTAGTTTGCTTGGCTATTATCCACTGGGCAACGATCATTATTCGATATACCCCACACCACGGTAAATTTGGTCACTGGCGTGGTTATCGATTGCTCGACTAAATGAATTAAATCATCGTAGGACAACCAAGTACCTAAGGCTCGGGCATTGTTAACTTGGGCGCAGGAGAAAATACGCATACAGACTGATTCAATACCTCGCTTGTCCCAGTAAAGGCTGGCAAGATCTTCGGCGAAACATTTGGCTAGTCCATAGTAAGTGTCGGGTTTATGCGGGGCATCGAGACCAATTCCTGCGGTACGGTCGTGCATGCCTACCGCATGAATAGAGCTGGCATAGACCACACGGCGAATCTCGTTTTTATAGGCAGCCTCCCACACATTGTAAGCCCCCACGATATTGGCGCTAAGAATTTCATCGAAGGGCGCTTCGTCTCCAATAGCGCCAAAATGGACAACCATATCGGCACCATCAGTTACGGCTAAAATCTCATCGAGCTTAGACAAATCTGCCGCCTGGTATGTCTCTCCTCGGTACAACTTGCCTATATCTTTCACAATATCTGTACTGACCAACTCATCTGCGAGTTTACTTAGAGGTTCGCGCAAATAAGAACCCAATCGCCCAGCTGCGCCGGTTAATACCAATTTTTTCATATGCATGTACTCAGTTAGTTAACTTTATTTTAAAACCTAATCTCTAACGTCTCCTTTAGCCTTATCGCTAATGGCTTCTTTGACCGAACTCACTAGAGAGTCGGCTGCTTTTGCGAGTAAGGGCGTATCCATTCCACAAGCCACAAATCGATATCCTTGCTGCAGTAACTTGGTGG
>CAZJWW010000233.1:0-2633 GCA_964549895.1 uncultured Gammaproteobacteria bacterium | reverse complement strand
GAATAGAGAGGTAAACAAGATGGCAAAAATTTCAGTAATCGATACCGATGGTCAGCAGCAAGATGTAGAGATTGTTGCCAACCTTAGTTTGATGGAGTTACTCCGAGAAGCAGGCTATGAGTCTATTTTGGCTATGTGCGGAGGTTGTTGTTCTTGCGCAACTTGTCATGTGCATATCGATGGTTTGGCGGAGCGTGGGCTAGATACCATCGAAGAAGATGAGGAGTTACTTGTTATGGAAGCTGATGGCTATGACGCGCAGCGTAGCCGTTTGTCATGTCAAATAGAGTTAGATGAACAACATGATGGCCTAGTCGTAAGCCTAGTTAAGTCAGACTGGTAGTATTCATATGGATCCGGTCACGCAAGGTGTAGTGGGCTTAACTGCGTCACAGTTAGTAAGTAGACGTCGAGAACGCATGATGGCCGCTGCATTAGGAGTGCTGTCCGGCATGGCCCCTGATCTTGATGTATTGATTAAATCGTCAGAGGACCCATTATTATTTCTTGAATATCATCGGCACTTTACCCACGCCTTGATCTTCATCCCGTTTGGTGCGTTGCTATGCGCTGTGTTGGCTAGGTTTATATTTAATAAGTGGTTTGCGGGTAATCAATTAAGTTTTTCTCGCACCTATTTATTTTGTTTGGCGGGTTATGCTACGCACGCTCTGCTCGATGCTTGCACTACCTATGGCACGCAACTATTTTGGCCTTTTTCTGATGTGCGGGTGGCTTGGAACAATGTATCAGTGGTAGACCCACTCTTTACCGTGCCGTTGATCATTTTAATGTTGCTAACGCTGCGAATGAATTCCGCACGAATAGCTTGGTTTGCCGCAGTTTATGCGGTGAGCTATCTAGGCTTGGGGGTAGTGCAAAATAAGCGCGCTATTTCCACTGCCCAAGAATTGGCGGACAGTCGTGGTCATTTTTCAGTTGATATCAGTGCCAAGCCAAGTTTCGCAAATCTAATTGTTTGGAAAAGCGTTTATGAATACCAAGATCGCTATTATGTTGATGCGATTCGTATTCTGAAAGATAAAAAAATATACCCTGGCTCGTCGGTAGCAAAATTAGCATTGGATAAGCATTTTCCTTGGTTGGATGACCGTAGCCAACAAGCAAGGGACGTAGAACGGTTTCGTTGGTTTTCGAATCAATATCTAAGTGTTGATCCGGAGAACTCAAATCGCATTATCGATGTACGCTATTCTTTGGTTCCAAATCGATTAGACGGTATGTGGGGTATTATCCTCTCACCCACTGCAGAAACTGCAGATCATGTGGCTTGGACCACAAGTCGTGGCGATGGCGATAAAGCTAGAAGTAGTGCCAAACAGCTATGGGCCATGATTAAAGGGCTATGATGATCAACGGCTTATGATTAAAAGTCGATGAATAGAGGGCTAAAATCCATACAAGATGGGTACGATAAAGCTGAATGCCAGCCAAATAATAATCAATAGTGGCACACCAGCTTTGACAAAATCCATAAAGGTATAGCCACCGGCATTCATCACCAATAAATTAGTTTGATACGCCATAGGCGTGGCATAGCTCATGTTGGCGCCAAACAACACCGCCAATACAAAAGCTTCGGCCGGCAAGCCTAACTGAGTGGCAATGCTAATCGCAATGGGTGTGCCGATAACGGCTGCGGCATTATTAGAAACAATATTGGTGAGTATTGCCATCAATAACATCAGGCCGCTGAAAATAACCCGATCTGGCATACCCGCAGTAATTTCTACAAATTGATGCGCCACGTACATGGTTGCACCCGTTTGGGTTAGGGCCGATCCTAAAGCCAAACTGGCCACTACAATAAGTATTACTTGGGCACTTAGCGCACGTTGAATGTCTTCCCACCTCAGGCAGTTTGTTAAGACCATTAACATGGCGCCAGCCACGGCACTGATCGCAATTGGCATAATGCCCATGGCGGCCGCTAAAATGGTCAAGGCCATAATGATGACTGCGCGAGGCGCATACTTAGTAGACGGTAGCTGCGTGGTGGCATCCAACACTAGAAAGTGCCCACGTCGTTTTACCTGCTCTATATTCTCGCTAGATCCTTGAACTAGCAAAACATCGCCTAGGCGCAATGGCGTTCGGGCGATCCCCTGAGGCATGCTCTCTAGGACTTTACCTTTGCGATGTACCGCCAAGGTGACCAGTTGATACACGTCTGAAAAATGCGCTTCATTGAGGGTGCGGTGTATCATCGGCGAGCCTCGATCAATAACCAACTCCGCTAAATGCTGACCATTTTCTGCCAGTGGATTGTCGTCACTCACCTGATGACCTTTGGAATACAGAGTAGCGCCTAGTGAACGCTCAAATTCTTTTAATTGGTTCGGGGTATCACGTACTAATAATCGATCACCTGCGCGTATTTTGGCGTCGGGTAAGGGCACTGTAAACGTGTTCTCGGTGCGACGGATTCCTGACACCTGAATCATACCTTCGGTTTTATCAATGATTTCAGTGAGCGTTTTGCCCTCAGCAAAACTGCCCTCAGTAATATGTAAATGAGCCGTGAAGACACGCGGGCCACTGTCTTCTAGAGCCGGGGTGCGATCGGGTAATATGCGCGGCGCAATTAACCACAGATAGATAATGCCAACGGA
>CAZJWW010000232.1:0-2714 GCA_964549895.1 uncultured Gammaproteobacteria bacterium | reverse complement strand
AAAAAATCAAACATGGCAATCTTTTTGAGCCCCATGTCCGATGCCACGCTGACAACCAGCAAGTTAGTTGAAGTGCCAATGGTGGTGGTCATGCCGCCGAGTAAGGTGGCAAGCCCCATGGGCATTAAAATAGCGGATGGAGAGCTTTTGGTGCGAATCGCTACGTTTAACATTATCGGCAACAACAACACCACTATTGGCGTGTTATTGACTACCGCGCTAAGCAGGGCGGAAACCACTAATGTAATTAACACTGACAAGATGGGGCTAAAACCCCAAAGTTTAGCTAGGCCTCGCCCGACCGGGTCCAATGCTCCCGTTCGTACAATACCGTAACCTGCCACCATCAATCCGCAGACAGCAACCAGTGCGCTGTGGCCAAAGCCGGAGAAAAACGAGACTGGATCTAGATAATTTCCATTGGAGATTTCATAGGGAACAATACTAAAGCTGACAGCCAACAATACAATCACTACCAAACTGGAGGTTTCCAGGGGAATCTTCTCGCGCGTAAATAATATAAGCGCGGTCACAGTGAGGCCTAATGTCCAAATAGCGTGGGGTTCTAATTGCATGGGGTATTTTTATTGTTGCTTCTTAACTATTATATTAAAAAGTTGAGCACTAGGTGTAAATCAATTGGTCTTTTTATTGTATCAATTCTCACATCTTTGCTGTAGGACGTCAGTGCTATGTTACTATTCGTGCAATCCTCTATACGCACTTTTTACGCCGATAACCTGCAGTGAAGCCAGTAATTGAATTATGTTAGATGTCGTGATTACCAACGAAATTATCGCGGTGCTCGCAATTCTTTCGGTTGCCATTTACATGTTCGTTTTTGAAGTACTTCGGGTGGATGTTGTCGCTTTACTGGTGTTGGTGGCATTGGGCCTATCCTCTTTAGTGCCGGATTACAGTGGTTTGATCCCCAGCTATCAATTATTCGAAGGCTTCTCCAGTAATGCTGTTATGTCGATTATTGCGGTAATGATAATTGGGGCTGGTTTAGATAAAACCGGGGTCATGGGGGTGTTGGCCGCGCAAATTCTAAAGCGTGTCGGCAAAAGTGAAAATAAAATAACCCTGACCATATCGGTTTGCGCTGCCTATATATCGAGTTTTATGCAAAATATTGGTGCCGCCGCTTTATTTCTGCCAGTGGCTAGCCGAATATCACGGCGAACCGCGATTCCTCTTTCGCGCCTACTTATGCCAATGGGGTTTTGCGCGATTCTAGGTGGCACCATGACCATGATTGGCTCTAGCCCACTAATATTACTCAACGATTTATTAGAAAGCGCTAATTTACATTTTCCTGACAACGCCATTCCGATGGAAAGTTTTGGTTTATTCGCAGTGACGCCGGTGGGTATCGCCTTAGTGGCCACAGGTATTATTTATTTTCTGGTGTTTGGTAAGACTATTTTGCCAGTGTCAGAAAAGAAAACGTTGACCACAGAAAATTTACAACATTATCGTGATGTTTATGGCATTGATGGCCGTATCTTCGAAGTTACCGTTACCCCCGAAAGTGATATGGCGGGGCAGATGTTAGGACAGGTGGATTCCCACGGTACGCAGGGGTGGATCCTAGGTATAAAAACCGACAACAATACGCAAATTATTCCCACTCAAGACACGGCCATCAAAGGCGGTTCGGTATTGGCTATCATGGGCTCGCGTTCTGAACTTGAAAGCTTTGCGGACTATCACAAGTTAATTATTAGCCCGTACTTAAATGAATTCGCTGAAGCGCTCAACCCAACCACTGCGGGTATTGCCGAAGTGGTAATACCGCCTGATTCAGATATGGTCGGGCAAACTATTTCCGAGTCGGATATTCGTCGTCGCCATGGTATGCGGGTATTAGCGGTCTACCGAATAGACACTGTTATCGATAGTGATTTAGCCAGCCTTAAATTACAAGTAGGCGATACCATGGTGGTCCACAGTCGTTGGCAAGATATGATCAAAGTTGCTAAAAATAATGACTTTGCTGTAGTGACGGATTTCCCTAAAGAAGAATTCCGCACTAATAAATTACGTAATGCTTCATTGTCCTTTTTGTTAGCAATAGGCTTAGTTTTATTTAGCGATTTGGAGCTATCATTGGCACTCATGACCGGTGCTTTGGCGATGGTTATAACGCGCGTGCTGACCATGGAAGAAGCCTATAGTGCAGTGTCTTGGCAGACGGTTTTTCTGCTGGCCTGTTTGATACCCTTAGGTATGGCGATGGAGCAATCTGGAGCCGCTGCGTATTTGGCGGGAATGGCATTATTCGTGATGGACGGTTTTCCCGTGTGGGGGATTCAACTGTTTCTGGCCATCATTGCGACCATTTTCACACTAGTGATGTCCAATGTGGGTGCCACGGTATTGTTAGTGCCTTTGGCGATTAAAATGGCCTTGGGAGTTGGTGCTGACCCCGCTATTTTTGCCTTAACCGTGGCTTTGGCCACGTCTAACTCCTTTTTGTTGCCTACCCACCAAGTTAATGCATTGATTATGGGTCCTGCGGGTTACTCAGTGCGTGACTTTATGCGCGCAGGCTTGGGCATGACCGTGCTTTTCATTGTCGTCATGTTAGTAGTGTTGAGTTTTTACTAGGCTTTTTGTTTACTTCCGCTAAGGGCTGTTTATAAATTTCGCTCAGGGCTGTTTATAAATTTCGCTCAGGGCTGTTTATAAATTTCGCTCAAGGCTGTTTA
>CAZJWW010000231.1:0-2730 GCA_964549895.1 uncultured Gammaproteobacteria bacterium | reverse complement strand
GCGAGATTACGGTAAACCTCATCGCGTTGCTTAGGGTCAGCGCGATCGGCACGGGCCGTAATACCGGGGCCGTGACTACAAATACCTGCGTAAACTAAACTCATAATTTTCTCGTGCTGCTCTATATCACTGCTTATTTACTACTGCCGATTGTTAATCACTTATACAACAGTAGCTCTAATTTTGTTTAACTTCTGTGTCGGCGGTATAACTCTCGCCATCACCGGTCATCGTATAAACGCCCGCGCGAACAGGCCCGTGCTCCGCAATCCCATCCCGCATGCGCTGTAGATAGTCATCCCATTCAATTTGGTGGAATGCCGCGAAATGCATCAATATTTGACCGTTTACCCCAAGAACATAAAGTAAACCAATATCTGGCTCGATAAGCGCGCGCTGTTCTTCGTCGCTGAGAACGTAATGGCTTAAAAACTCAGCCACGTTTTCGGAATACTCTTTTTGTTTTTGAGTATCGCGATTAATATCGTAGAGAACTTTTTGTACGTAATAGAGACTCATTTGTTAAGTGTAATTTAATATCCCGCCGACTCGTCGCCATCAACATTATCAATATACTTGCTGGCTAATTGTTTGGTAGCATTGGCAAGCAAGGCGGCATCAACGCCAACACCGATAAACTTAGCGCCTGCTTGTAGGTATTTTTCGACTAAATCTTTAGTCACTGCAAGCACGCCAGCACTTTTACCCGCATTTTGAATCACCTTAAAACCGCGCTCGACGGCGGACACAACATCAGGGTGTCCAGGATTACCTACATGGCCCATTGATGCCGATAAATCGGATGGGCCAATAAACACGGCATCGACGCCTTCAACATTTGCAATCGATTCTATATTGTCAATCGCAGTCATCGTTTCTATCTGCACGATCACGCATATCTCGTCATTAGCCTGGTGCAGATAATCTGGGTTTCGGTTCCAATTAGCGGCTCTCGCCATCGAAGTACCTAAACCTCGCACACCCACTGGTGGGTATTTGGCCGCTCTCACAATTTGCAATGCTTGTTCTGCGGTATCTACCATCGGCACTAATAAGGTTTGTGCACCCACGTCTAACAATTGTTTAATCAGTGCGGTATTTCCTTCCACTAACCGCACTAATGCACTAACTGGATAAGACTCCATCGCCTGTAGATGCGTCATTATGGAACGCAAATCGAAAGGCCCATGCTCGGCGTCTATCAATACCCAATCGAAACCCGCACCTGCTCCTATTTCGGCCACCGTTGGATCGGGTATGCTTTGCCATAAGCCGATTAGTGGTTTGTCCCCACTAAGCGCTCGCTTGAATAGATTTTTTTTAATCATATTTCCTGAGTACCAAATAAAAGCTGTTAATAAGAGCTATTAAATAAAATCGACTGAGATATCGCCTAAGGGTCCGTACTCGGCAGTAACCTTATCACCCGCCTTGACTTTAACCGGCGCGGTGAACGAGCCACTCAGTAAAATTTGCCCGGCTTCTAATGCAATACCATGAGCTGCAAACCGTTTGGCAATCCAGCATATGCCATTCGCAGGGTGATCCAAAACGGCCGCCGCAAGGCCTGTTTGTTCAATAACGCCATTAAGTTTCACAATAGCACCAGCCCAGCGCAAATCTAATTCATCAGGCTTGACCTTGCGCCCTCCCATAATAATGCCAGCATTCGCGGCATTGTCCGAAATAGTATCAAATACGTTGCGGGTATAACCCGTATCTGGATGCACACGATAACTACGAGCGGCAATCAACTCAAACGCAGGAATGACATAATCGGTCGCAGCCATTACCTCCTCAGCAGTAACAGCTTCACCGAATAAACGATCTTTGAGAACAAAGGCCAGTTCGACTTCGATTTGCGGGTCGAGAAAATCGGCAGCTGTAATCTGCCCGCCATCTGGGAAAACCATATCGTCAAGCAACACACCATAATCAGGTGTATCAATCTTCATTACGCGTTGCATCGCGCGCGACGTTAAGCCAATTTTATAACCAACGACTTTGCGACCATCGGCAACTTTACGATTCACCCATGCCGACTGAATGGCGTAAGCATCGTCCATATCCATATCGGCATGACTCAGCGTTACCGGTTCGATTTGTTGCCGATTTTTTTCCGCGTCGTAAAGCTTATTAGCTGCAGAGTTAATCTGGTCTGATGTCAACATTAAAGATAAGCCTGGTTTAAAGATAAGCCTGGGTTAAAGATAGTCCGGCACATTATTTTTATTGAACTTGAGTATCGGCTCAAGTTCACGCATTTCAAACGAGATCGCCATACCACGCTGCTCGACTTGTTCCGCAAAGTGGTCAGTAAACACTTTGAAAAATGAATCTGCGGCCGATTGGCGATCCTCCATACTTCTGCCAACACCTAATTTAACTTCAAGGTGTGCAAAACCATGTTCGGGATTACCGTCGGCCATACGATACTGCGAACAACAATACGCACGACTTCGAAGGCCTTTTAGGGGGAACAAACCAGTGGCGTCCGCCGCTTCATGTAAGGCGGACAGTAGTGCTTGAATAGATGCATCGTTCTGATCAAGATTATCAGAATACTCTAAAACAAAATGAGCCATTATCGGTTAACCATAAGTTGAGTTAGAAAGCGTAAATTTAAAAGTGGAACATGTGGTTTACGACAAACCACCCAACACAGGTATTTTGTGAGTGCCGAGTGCCACGCAAACATTTTTTGTTTCCATATAAAAATCAAAACTATAA
>CAZJWW010000230.1:0-2824 GCA_964549895.1 uncultured Gammaproteobacteria bacterium | reverse complement strand
TTTTAACAACCGCTAATCCTAACATAGCAATGTGTAGGTAGCATTGCGCTTGAAATTTTTTTCGACCGCGAACGCAAAATAAAATACTCACTTATGGCGATAAGATATGAAACCACGCCCCGTAGATTTCTTCAGTAGTTCTTTCAGTACTTATACCTTGGTGGCGCTGGTGGTAGGTAATGCGGTGGGAGCTGGTATTTATACGACCTCGGGGTTTTCTTTGGCCGACCTGGGTTCCAAAGAATGGGTAATTCTGGCTTGGTTTGTGGCCGGTGTGATTGCTCTTATGGGGGCCATTTCGTATGGCATGTTGGTCCGTGGTATAACCGAATCTGGCGGTGAATATTTGTATCTTTCAAGATCTATTCACCCTCTCGCTGGTTTTATTGCAGGTTGGGTTTCACTATTGGCAGGTTTTCCTGGTGCAATCGCTTTCGCCGCATCAGCCTTTGAATCTTATGCCAGAGCAGCATTACCAAGTTTGACCAATATACCTTTAGATTCGATCGCGGTGTTGGTTACGGTTGGGGCGGGTATTATCCACATTGTACGCGTGAAAACGGGTGCTCTGACCCACCAAGTGTTCGTTACAATTATGATGTTACTGTTGGCCGCTATTATCGTTTGGTCCGGATTTACATTTTTAACTGATCCAGCTTTACCAATAATCGAATCAGCTAATGCGGTGCAATTTAATATCTTTGCTTTTGCGAATAGTTTGGTATGGATATCTCTGAGTTACTCGGGCTTTAATGCAGCGGCCTACGTGGCTGGAGAAGTTCGTGATGCTAAGCGTCGTGTGCCGCGAGGCATGATAATTGGCACGCTGATAACTATGCTGCTCTGTGTCGCTATTAACGCCATTATGCTTTATGGCACTAGCGCTGATTTAATTCGCGGTCAGGCGGATGTAGCCGCTATTGCCGCACAATCGATGGGTGGCATGGGTGGGCGCCGATTGATCGAGCTGATAATAGCCGTCTCCTTGTTAACTTCTATTACTGCTATGGTGTTAGCCGGGCCTAGGGTTTATGCGAAAATGGCCGATGATGGGGCACTACCAAGGTTTTTTAAGGCGCGGTCAGGCCAACCACCTAGGGCTTCTATCATGTTGCAGGTAGTGTCAGCATTGTTATTGATTTTAATTGCCGATTTACGCGGCTTATTATCATACTTAGGATTTACCCTGTCGTTGTGTTTAGCCTTGGCCGTTAGCAGTTTGTTCGTAAGGCATTGGCGCTTAGGTGAGAGGCCGAGTTCGGCTTGGTATCCACTGGCGCCTATTATCTTTACGCTATGTACCGCTTTATTTGCTATTTTATCGGCCGTTAACGAACCCAAACAATTTTATGCGGCGATTCCTACGTTGGTGATCGGTATTAGTGCCTATTTAATATCGCGTCGATCCCTAGGTAGGTAATAAAAAGCAGGTAATGAAATGCCGACGGTGAAAAGTACGGATTAAACAGAGAAATAAAATGCAGAATAGACAAACTCGAATTATTTACGTTCTCGCAACCTTGCTGTGCTGTATGCAATTGGGAGCTTGCGTCGCACTGATTACGCCTAAGGTTGAGACGCAGGTTCTCAAGCTTAGGGCTGGAGAATACAAGCTTGATCCAGCTCATTCAGCACTGCTGTTTAAAGTACAGCATTTGGGACTTGCGACCTATGTCGGCCGCTTTAATAAGATTGCCGCGACGCTGGATTTTGATCCGGATAATATACAAGCTTCGAAGTTGGAAGCGATCATCGATGTTGATTCTCTGGATATTAATGACCCAGACTTAGAGAAAAGGCTAATGGGCCGCGCGTGGTTTAATCAAGTTAAGTATCCGCAGGCCAGTTTTACAACATTATCGGTAGCCCCAACTTCTGAGTCGGAATTTGATTTTACCGGCGAGCTAAACTGGCGTGGTGTCAGCAAAGCCCTGACCATCAAAGTAAAATTTAATGGCGGCGCTAATAATATACTCACGCAAAAATACACTTTGGGGTTTGAAGCAACGGGCTCTTTCTTGCGCTCCGATTTTGGCATGGGAGACTTCGTGCCCATCATTGGTGATGAAATCCGCCTAGAAGCTTTCGCAGAGTTTCAACGGAGTTGAGGTAGAGAGTTTCAACGGAATTGATAGAGAGTTTCAACGAAATTGAAAACCACTCGTCATTGCGATGCACAAAGTGCCGTGGCAATTTCCGTCTAGGAAGTAGTGTTTAGGGGATTCATCCTCACTTCATTGCTCTGAATGACGGCAGGTCAGGTTGAGTTTAAACTCAGTCAACAAACTCTTGAAGCTTTGTTTTGAACCTTAGGTGGCAACAGGGTGCGCGCTAGTTTGAATATGCGCACAACGTCGTGCTTCAGCTTCATTAACTTTCGATTTTCGGCCACCTCTAGCGATGCGCACACAGTCACCGGCTTTTAGTTCTTTATTACGCGAGATAACTTCAATCAAAGTACCACTTTTGGTTTCTACCGTGTACAAGGCACCATCTTTGCGAGTAACCGCTTCTTCGACCGCGCCGCCGACAAATGCGCCAGCAAAGCCTCTGACAACTAAGCCTACAAAATTATTGCTACTACTGTCGGCAATAGCCGCCAATGAGCCAACGTAGGAGCCAATACCTGATCGGCTGCCGCCAATAGTCACTTCTTCCTTATCCACGACTTTGGCAAATGTAACGGTTTTAAAACCCTGACTACGCGGAACTAACTTTCCGTTCGCACATGCGCTTAAAAATAATAGAAGGCTTAGTGATAGGATGATCTTCAGTTTCATATTGAATCCTTTTAGAGTCGAACAATATCTAGATGTATAACAAT
>CAZJWW010000229.1:0-2837 GCA_964549895.1 uncultured Gammaproteobacteria bacterium | reverse complement strand
AAAAGGGCAGTACCCCATCGCAATGCAGCACCTGTCAGGGACAAGGTCAGGTACGTATCCAACAAGGTTTTTTCTCAGTACAACAAGCTTGCCCGCAATGTCATGGTAATGGCACTATTATTAGTGACCCTTGCTTAGATTGTGGAGGGCAGGGGCGAGTTCGCGAGAACAAAAAATTGGCCGTTAAGATCCCCGCAGGTGTTGATGAGGGTGATCAAATCCGTCTCTCTGGTGAAGGTGAGAGCGCCGGTAGCGGTGGCGTCAACGGTGATTTATATGTGTCTGTATCGCTAAAAGAGCATGCCATATTCACTCGTGAAGGGGTCGATTTACATTGCTCTGTGCCAGTAACCTATTCTTCATTGGCTTTAGGTGGTGAGCTGGAAGTACCTACATTGGAAGGTCGTGCTAAGTTGAAAATTCCCGCAGGTACCCAATCGGGAAAATTATTCCGTCTGCGAGGTAAAGGCGTTAAAAATGTTCGCAATGCAGGATTCGTTGGCGATCTTTATTGTGAGGTGAATGTAGAAACTCCCGTAAATCTAACTAAACGTCAAAAGGAACTATTGCAGGAGCTAGACGATTCAATAAGCGAAGGTGGCGGTAAGCATAGTCCTGAAAATAGTTCTTGGTCGGATAAAATCCGCTCCTTTTTTGACGATATCGTTTAGCTGCCCAACAAACCCGCTCAGGGCTCTTAGTATACGCCCGCTCAGGGCTGTTTAATTAGCTCGTAGCAGGGCTGGTAATCGCCGGATAACTTCATACGATTTTGTTCCACAAAACTGGCTAGAAGATTATCTAACGATTGCATTACCGATGCATCACCATTGATCTGATACAAACCGTGTTTTTTAATGGCTTCAATTCCAGCAGGTTTTACATTGCCAGCTACGATTCCTGAAAACGCTCGACGTAAATCGGCGGCTAGATCGGGCACAGGTTGGTTTTTATGCAGACGCAGAGCGGCCATATTTTCGTGACTCGGAATAAATTCCTCTTGGAAAGTTGAGTCAATTTGTAAAGACCAGTTATAGAAATAGGCATCGTCCAACTCACGACGATTCTTGGTAACTTTTTCTAGTGCTTTACACATTTTCTTGGCCACGGTGATTGGGTCATCTAAAACAATTTCATACAAGGCTTGAGCGTCGGATCCAAGATTTTCTCCGATAAAATTATCCATTTGCTCGAAGTAGGCACGGCTTTCCTCTGCGCCGGTGAAGATCAGTGGCAGTTCAATATGCTTGTTGTTGTCATTGAGTAATACGCCTAATATATACAATATTTCTTCGGCCGTGCCAGCTCCACCAGGAAACACGACGATACCGTGACCTAGACGTACAAACGACTCTAGGCGCTGCTCAATGTCAGGCATGATAATCAGTTCACTGACGATAGCGTTAGGCGCTTCTGCGGCAATAATTCCAGGTTCACTGATACCTATGTAACGAGCATTGTCTATGCGCTGCTTGGCATGGGCTATATGGGCGCCTTTCATTGGGCCTTTCATGGCACCGATGCCACAGCCAGTACAAATATCCATACCACGTAGGCCTAAACGATAACCAACTTCTTTGGTGTAATCGTATTCGTAATCGCTGATTGAATGACCACCCCAGCAAACCACTAGGTTTGGGCGTTTACGAGGTTTGAGTGCTCGCGCATTTCGCAGCGTTTTGAACACAATATCAGTAGTCGACTCATTATTTTCTTTCCAGATTTTGGTATCGTCATGCAAGTGTAAAATGTCACGCAATACCGCAAACAAATGGTTTCTAATGCCGGCAATAATTTCACCATCGACAAAAGCGTTTTCGGGCGCATTGGTGAGTTTTATTTTAACCCCACGTGGGGCGCTCATTAGTTCGACTTTAAAGTCTCGGTGGGCGGCTAGCAATTCGTGTCCGTCATCGCTGTCTATACCAGTGCTCAGCACCGCCAACGCACAATTTCTAAACAGTTTGCTAAAGGCACCATCACTGGATGTTTCCAGAGATGTTATTTCGCTTTTAGATAAAAGTTCGAGATGTTCCCGAGGACTAATGACGGCGTCTACCATAAATTTTTATTTAGGAGTAATGGTCAAAAAACATAAAAAAGGCTGTCCGCAGACAGCTCTTTTTATTTGGCTTTTTCTGAAATTTGGTGTTTAAAAACTAACGTTCTATGGCCGCTTTGTCGACTAATTGGTTAACTACGTTAAACATTTGAGTGGATCCGCCCGATAATTGCTGACTGGTTAAATATTTACCGTCGACTATCATAGCTGGCACACCTCTTGCTCCCGAAGACTGCGTAATTTTGCGTGCGTTGCGCATCTGGGAATCAACTGCGAAGGAATTAAAAGCATCTTCGACTTGCTCCTTAGTCTTATCAAAGGCTGCTAAAAAATCTACCAGGCCGCTAAGACTATTAACACCTCTGCGTTCAACATGAATTAGGCTGAAGAACTTGTCGTAGGCTTCTCCAGGAACATCCAGGGTTTCCATCGTATAGAATGCTTGGCCATGAAATTCCCAACGTTTACTAAATAAAGCCGGGACTTTTTTGAATTCCGCATTTTCAGGTTTATTTTTAAGCCATTCTTTTACATGTGGCTCCAATGCAAAGCAGTGGCTGCACCCAAACCAAAATAATTCTACGACTTCAATTTTTTCACCAGTCGATACTGTAAGAGGTGTCGCCACGTCTTGATATTTCCCTTCCAAGTCTAAGTTCGACTTAGCTACAGAGCCTTCAGTTTTTTTCGGTAATGAGCCCTCAGCTTTTTTCGGTAACGAGCCCTCAGCTTTATTAGATAAAGAGCCTTTAGCCGCTTCGATATCTAGATCTTG
>CAZJWW010000228.1:0-2837 GCA_964549895.1 uncultured Gammaproteobacteria bacterium | reverse complement strand
GCTCAAGGCGAAGATTTACACATCGCAATCTGGCCTGGCGGCGAACACAATACTCATGACATAACACGCTTTATCGCCAAAGAATCTCGCTCGTATGTGATGTCGGCATCGGGCATTATGCGGCCACAAGACTTCCCAGCAGATACACCGCATTTGGAATCTATTTTGGAGTCACCCAAAGAGTTTTACGCCAATGGTGCATCTTGCATTGCCGCTCCCGATGGCTCGTGGATTATCGAGCCGGTGATCGGTGAAGAGTGTGTGCGAGTGGCCACTATAGATCACAGTCGAGTACTCGAAGAACGCCAAAACTTTGATCCTTCAGGTCATTATTCGCGCCCAGACGTGACCAAGCTGCACGTAAATCGTGAGCGTCAAGCGGTTGTTGAGTTTGACGATGAGAATTAATTTTTTGATGAAGCAAATTAGAATGATGTTTACACAATCTGTGCTTCTCATTCTCGAACACTGCATTTTTTAGTGCTCAGCTTGGATCTCTTACTCCTCCAACAGCATCATCATAATAGCGCTGAGCATATACTCTAAAATTGTTGGAGGCTTAGGAGGTATAGGAAGTTCAGGATCCAGTTTATTTTCGTAGACATAGGGTTTGGATCGATTGGCATAGGTGTTCTGGCCAATAATGTCTAAGTCGCCATCGCCTTCAACATCGTAAATCACGCCCGAGTACAATCCATTCTCTGAACTAACAACTTGCGCATCGGTAAAATCGCCCGAGCCGTTATTGTAATAAACGCGTACTGATATCTGCGCTACTCGATTTGACCAAGGGGTGCCAGTCACCACGTCTAGATCACCATCTAAGTCCATATCGCCTAGCTTAACCGTATGTGTATTATTGGTTAATGGCACAATGATATTACGTTGCCAATTGTCTGTACTCGTCGTGCCTGGATTTTTGTACCATGCTAATGGTGCATCACCACCACTTCTAAAATCTTCAGCGGGTGAAATAATGACATCATTTAAGCCGTCACCATCAATATCACCAATTGCCTCTTTGGTGTTTTGATTAATGTTTTTATAGTTTGAATCAATGTTTAATTGAGTGTAATCGTCTGACCGTGGACTGGCGGGAGATTTAAGCCAATGACCGGTAAAGCTTATATCTATTGTTTGGTCGTCATCCAAATGACCAACGGCCATTCCTTCCGATGCGTTGATGTTTGTATCTATGATTTTGTGCGTATAGGAATTAATACTGTCTTGAAAAAAGATGTGAATTTGATTGGGAGTTAAACTGCGTACCACGATGTCGTATTTGCCATCGTTATCCATATCAGCGATTTCCATATCATTGATGTGGTGCAATGCTAAGGTGTTTGCAGTGACTCTCTGAAATGACCAGCTTTGCGTCGCTGCTGCCCCGCCAGGATTTTGATATACATAAATATCAGCTTCCCTAGAACCACCAGAGTGATTGTCGGAACTAACTATTAAGTCCAGATCGCCATCATTATCCATGTCAGCTACTTGAGCTGAACCGAGAAACAATCTAAGTTGCGCGTCGTTGCCAAATTCATGTCTAGTCCATTGCTCCTGAACGGAGCTTGGCGCAGCAAACCAGGAAAAAGTTTTTCTACCACCAGCGTGTCTGCCGCCTTCAATTACGACTACGTCCCCGAGACCGTCAGCATTTAGGTCGCCCGCCGCTATTGAGCTAACACCTGAAACGCCACTATTGGCTATATCTTTAGCTTCACTGAATACTATTTGAGCAGACGCATGCTGCGCGGCGAAAAGTGCCGACAAGCTTAATAAAATTTTGAAAAAGTACTTAGGCATACGTCTACTGTATCTACAAAAAGTCGGGATTATTAGCTTTTCGGCTCAATTATAATGGCTCCGCCCAACATTTCCGCAAAGCGTAATAATAGTTAAAGATCAAATACTTAATGAGTTTAATGACTCAAATCGAATTATATTATTATTTAAAATTATTGGGTCGCACGAAAGATCATCTGACACACAGCAAAGTAGGCGGTCGACTGAAGGATAAATTGTCGAGGAGAAACAAGCGGCTATCGGCCTGCGAATCAAACATCTACTAACGTTCAAGCAACCTGTTTTTCTAGCTCATCTACAAGCTTTTTATCGACGCCCATCTCAGAAACCAACTGCTCAAGATGTGTTTGCTCAGCAGTCGAGGAATGATCACCGATGAATAAACGACTTGCAAGATACACTTCGCTTGCCGCTTCCATATCATTAACCTGCGCCGCTAAATTTTTAGCATCTAGGGGATCATCAATGATGCTCTTGAGATCATCAGCCAAATGAGAAGGAAGATGCATTTCCAGAATTTCATGCTTGAGCTTTTGTTGTTCTTCGTTGCCTATATTCCCATCGGCATTTGCTGCCGATACCATTGCACAGATCAATAACTTAGCTCTTTGATGCGCTTCATCCTCGCTTAATTCATGCACTGCGATCACTGCATCACTTGCATCGCTTTTTTGATTCATCCAGCTTTGATAGCCCCTATAAGCGGCTGTGCCCAGAGCGGCAACACCTCCCATGCGCAGTGCAACGCCGGTTAACTTTCGGCCACCTTTGGTGCCTATCAGACCCACCAATACCGCTGACGCCAAAACCCCTTTTTTTAATCCACTTAACATCAGATCGCGTTGCTCGCCTTCCTCAGGGATATTTAGTTTTTCTTCCGCTATGTCCTGACCTTTTTGTAGATAATCTTTACCAACATTCAAAATTTGATCTAAGACAGATTGTGGAGTAAGGTTTTTGTCACTCATTTGAGCCCCTCGATTGCGTTATTTTTATGTAGTGTACTCTTTATTCTAGTTGTTGTGTTAGTC
>CAZJWW010000227.1:0-2842 GCA_964549895.1 uncultured Gammaproteobacteria bacterium | reverse complement strand
TGTTGACGATGGGCGAGTTTAATCCAATGATGGTCTTAGCTAAGTCAATTCGATTGCAGGGGATTTACTGTGGCAGCAAGCACATGTTGGAAAATTTAAACCGCGCGCTAATTGCCAGCGATGTTAAGCCAGTGGTAGACAAGGTCTATTCATTTGATGACGCTCGTCAGTCCTATCACGACATGCGCGCAGCAAATCACTTTGGGAAACTGGTCGTAGAGATATAGCCAAACAAAGGCCTTGCATCTTCCTCTCCGCTTTGAATATGCTGAGAGGATTGAATTGGTTACACTTCTTTAAACGCAGGAGTCGAATGGGGGTCAATACCGCCGACCCTCTATCGTCGCGTCCGATGCCCTGTAAAGTGCTCAATGCGCCAATCAGTTACCGGTGGGTTATTTCTCCTGGGGGCTTAATAGACGAAATAACAATTTGGTTATATCGCGAGCCATGTCTTCAGGAGGCACGCTGCCATCAGGTCGATACCATTGGTGCAAGGATCCAAGAGAACCAAAAACCAAACGCAGCCCGAGCGCCCACTGTTGTTGCTCAATTTGACCGGCAGAAGCGGCTTCCTGCGCGACATCAGCGAATAGTTTAAAATGTTTCTTACGCACCCCAATTATATATTTTTTCAACGCTGGTTCATGCGAAGTTACACGTACAAACAACGGAATGTGATTTGGGTAGAAGTCTCGCAACTGGCCCAGTATTTGCACGTACAGCATGTTCTCTAAACGTTGCATTGGGCAGCCAGAAATGTTGCTGGCTTGTTCCAGGTTTTCAAATACCGATGCTACCATGACGTCAGCGCAGCGCATAAACAGCTCCTCTTTCGTCTTAACGTAATGATAGAGACTTGGAGCGCGCATATCCATTTGCTCGGCAATGTCCTCTAAGCTGGTATTGTCGTAGCCCTGTTTGGCAAACACTTCAGCCGCCGTTTGAAATAGCTTTTGCGTTCTCTCCTGTTTTTTTCGCTCGGTTCTACTAAGCTCGGAACTGTCTGTTTTATCATTTTTGTTTGTTTGAGGCACGACTTTTCTCTCCGCAGTATGGATTGCTTATTTGTTCACCCTGTTATAATAAAATTTAGTGGGCGTTTTTTTTGGGGTGAGTCTGGCGCAATATTCCTGATGGAAAACCAATGCTTAACTTAGTGCGATTTGTTTTACCATTTGAAATTTCGACTATCAATTTACTCCAACCCACGTACAGTAATAGCATCATTTTACGTCAGCGCTATCATTGCTAATGATCATAAGATAAACTAATAACAATTTTAATAAAAGCAAAATTCTGAGAATTAGACTGAGATAGGTTCCCGATAAGTCAGCATGGTCTATTAATCAAAATTTAACGAATATGCACTGATGATTCAAATTATAAGGTGTCTATGTCAGGTTTGTCGTCGTGTTTTGAGTGATTAAGCCTTGCCTGCAGTGGGCCCGATAATCTGGCGGAAATGTGATAGTGGATTTGCGTAACTGTGGTCTAAGGAAATAAATAAAATGCAAAAAATGTCGGTCAGTCAAGCACTAATACGCCGTTATTCTTGCCGCGCTTATCTTGATAAACCAGTTTCGAGCATGTTGCTGCAAGACATACTCGAAAATGCCCGCCGCGCGCCCTCGGGCAGTAATCTTCAACCTTGCAAGTTACATGTCATTAACAGCGCAAGCAAAAGAGCCTTGTTAAAAAGCAAGATAGAGGAGAAGTTCCCAAATACACCACGTGGCGATGGGTTTGATTTTCGAATCTACCCAGAGAAGATTAACGATGAGCTGCGTCGAAGGCGGTCTGATTGCGGAGAGACTTTGTATCGTGCTTTGGGTATTCCTCGCGAAGATAAAATCGGGCGATATCAGCAAGCGCTGAAAAACAGTGAGTTCTTTGGGGCGCCAGTTGCGATCATTATGACTGTTGACCCCTGTATTGCTGATGCTCAATTAGTTGACTGCGGGATCTTATTGCAATCGATTATGTTGTTGGCCGAAGAGGCGGATCTTAGTTCCTGTCCTCAAGCGTTTTGGACGATGTGGCCAAACACTATCCGAGAGGTTTTAGGTCTCGAAAATGAGTTGGTTGTCGTTGGCTTGGCGATTGGGTATGCGGATACGGAGGCGGTGGTGAACAGCGTTAGGCAGCCGCGCATTGAGATGGATGATTTCGTGGTGACGCACAACTAAGCTTTGGATCAACGTTTTGTGGGCTAAAACGCGCAGTTATTGCAATATTGTTGGGGAAATGGGTTTATTCTTGTATAAACTGGATAGAAGGCGAAGAAGGCTCCGACAATTTTTCCTCTATCCTAGCTGACCCAGTTTTTAGAGAATTTTCCGATTGGGTATAACATGAGCTAAACAGGCGTTTGTTATCGAGCAAAATGCCCTAACGTCGGTGCTAGTCTTGACAAAAGACAAGTACCGAAATAATATTAATTAGAATATCTAATAAAGAATAGATAAAATGACTAAAAATAAAGCAGCGAAGCAACCAAAAGGCACTTTTCGCCCCATGTGGCCACAAAAGGTCATTATCGACGCGCATGGCCTGCAAACCTTGGCAGCTGAGATTGATCTGCTGGGTGCGCAGCGTGTTTTTCTAATTACCAGCCCTAGCTTGGTGACGCGTACTCCTTTGTTCGAGCAAGTTAAGGAGATATTGGGTGAACGATTAAAGGGTTATTATCAAGAGTGCGCCCCTCATACCCCAATACCATTGATATTGGAGGCTGCTGAACGTGCTCGTGAAGTGTCGGCAGATTGTTTAATTAGCCTTGGCGGCGGCAGCGTTATAGATTCAACTAAAGCGGTTGCCTTCGTGATTGATCTTGATATCA
>CAZJWW010000226.1:0-2862 GCA_964549895.1 uncultured Gammaproteobacteria bacterium | reverse complement strand
ATGCATTACGCAGCAATTGCTTATTTGCTTCGCTAAGATTGTCGTCGGCCAACACTTCGATAATCATAATCGGCAGATTTTTCAAACTTTCTGGATGCTGCATTGAAATAGGCATCAAATTATCAATCTTTGCCGCCGCGTTCGCCCCGCTAATGGTTCTTCCCAATATGGTTAAATCATCTCTGTGATGAAATTCAGTTTGAAAATCTACGTTGTTAGCTAAGCCGCCAGTCGTTCCATAGGGCAGTCGCATATCTGTTAGCATTTTGGCCGTCTCGCGGATCGTACCGTTTTCATGGTTGGGATCGTCTTCACCAAAAATTCCGTAGAATAGTTGATGTATCTCACGAGCGAAATCATCATTGCAGGCGCACTCCTGAGGCCCTTCCAGCCATATATTAAAACGATGATTGTATTGTGTGGCTATGGCGGCTGACTTAGCGGCGGCTCCTATCACTTCTCTATACGGCAGACCCTGTTCATGCGCTTCCATAATCATATCGTAGTAAACTACCAACTGATCGCCTTCGACCCCTGCGTCTAAATTTACCGCAAGGTGATAATTAGTTTCCCAGAAACCTATTTTTTGTCGAAACGGGTTTAGCCCTCGAGTAACCACCATGCGCTGAAAACCCTCATCCATACGATACTGACCAACACCAAATGATTCTCTTGGTCGATAGGGTGGATTAGGCGGGAATACAATCTCTACCGGTATCGGTAAGTTTGAGGTATTGGAAGAAATATAATTTAGAAATGCGTCAAGAGTGCCAGGAATATTGGCTGGATCAGGGTAATTATCATCCGGTAAAATTGGCGATAATCTGCTGTTGTGCTCGGAGAAATTGAGCATCTGCGTAATAGCTTGTTTGGCATCCATATCAGCCCAAGTTTGTATTTGCGCAGTCGTGGCCTGTCCACCAAAAGCAAATATACGAAGGACTTTACGAACCGCTTCTTCGTTCCAACCGCCCCGACTTAACGTTGGTAAGCCAAGCTGATCATTTTGATTGGCAGCAGCAAGCCCAACCCGCCGCAGTGTTACGCTTAAACCCGGTCGGTTTACCCGCACTATAATATAATTAATATCTCGCTGTTGATTGCTGCTTAGTACAACACAATTGTCACTACCAATAGACGGGGGCGCAACTTGCGCACCATTAATTTCTACCACAACATCGTTTCGAGCGAAGGGTGCTTGGCTTGAAAGATCGAAGCAAAATTCCACTGCGTGGTTTTGCAGTTCAAACTCTACGAACACCGCTCGCCCTTGAGAGACAACAAATGGTCCGTTAGCTATTTCGTTGAGCGATAGCTCTATGGCTAAACCATCAGGTCGACCAATCGGATCTAATCGTTCCTGCTCTTCATCGAGTAGAAACATTATCATGCTCGAAAGGGCCGCCAGCGATCCCTCATTGACGTTCTGCTGGGCGGTCACTGGTGAGCAGCTAAAGAACAATAAGAAAAAGATTACACCAAGATTACACTTTATGTTTCTCGTCCATTTACGTAGGTGTGCGACCCGCGCTCGGAAAGGAACACGCGAGCGGATATCGCTATTGTCGGAAATAACTAAGAACTTGTTATTCTTAAAATCATACTTAGCGCTAGCTGCTGGCCTATCATAGGCTGTGTTGAGACATGCAGTGTTAAATGATTCAACACCGATACCTGATTTTAGATTATCAAACATCTTTATTTTTGGTTTACAGATTATCAAACATTCCTTTCACGTCATGTTAGGAGCGTTTTTTCGTAGGTCCTTATCCTTGACCTTGCGTTATACGATCGAAACCTTAGTGCATAGAAATAACAATGCCAACCACGGCCACTCTATAGCGTGCCCACTAATATAATAGCTTAATTTAATGATGATAATATTATCGATAATTTAGCTTTTCTAAGTAGTGAGGACTTTTAAATCAAAGTAACGCTTTACTGACTATTTCTTTAACATCTTTGGCCAAATTAGGCGTTTCATCGATTCGTTTTAGTTGTTCATGCATCTTATCTTTATAAGGTTGCGCATACGATTTCCAACTATTGAAGGCAGTGGTAAGCCTCGCCGCAACTTGCGGGTTGATGCTATTTAAATTGATGATTCGCTCTGCGAGAAAAGTATACCCACTGCCATTCGAATTATGAAAGCCGCTCAAATTAGTAGTGAAGGCACCAATAAGTGAACGCACTTTATTAGGGTTGTTAATTGAAAACCCTGGGTGTGATAGTAACTTCTTTACATCGTCCAACACTTCAGCATTAGGTGTTTGCGCCTGTATGGCAAACCATTTATCTAAGACCAGCGCGTTATCTTGCCATTGCGTATAAAAATCATCGATGATGGATTGACGTTCTTCGTATTCTGAGTGAAGCAAAGCAGTAAAGGCCGCTATACGATCCGTCATATTATTAGCGCTGCGGTACTGCTCTGCGGCTAATACATAATAAGGGCGTTGTTCAGTGGCCACTAAATAAGCCAGGGCTTGATTCTTCAAAGAGCGCTCTGCCATAGCCGATGATTTAAGCGAAAATTCTCGTCCTTGATTGTTACTAACATACAGTTCGTAAAACTCGGATCGCAAGTCTTCTGCCAATTGTTTGACACATAACTTGCGGGCTGATTGAATACGCATAGGGTCTATTGGGCTGCAAAACTCGGTCATGTAAGAGCTTGACGGCATGGATAGCATTTCAGCAAAAATCGCTTTGTCTTTCGGTTTGGATGCAATCAAACCTCGCATCGCATCCAATAAATTCTGATAGGCCTGTGGATCTAGTTTGCCGCTATCTATTGCTGGCAATAAAAGGTTAAGGCTCAATCGCTGCATCGCCTCCCATCTAGCGAAACCATTGTCGTCT
>CAZJWW010000225.1:0-2877 GCA_964549895.1 uncultured Gammaproteobacteria bacterium | reverse complement strand
TATGTTTCCAGGTCTTTATTCAGATAAGTGACAAGTTGTTCAGGTGTGGCCAGAGGTGTGCGCGACGCTTCCATTACATGCGCCGGACGTGGTTTTCTATCAAACCATACCGAATCCTCGACTTCGCTTGGGGTGGTCGCGCCAATCCATACAATCGTATCGGTACCTTGCGCATTATTGCGCAGAATAGGCCAAAGCATAGCTCTAAAGTTAGGCAGCGCGGTTTTGACTCCGTCGGTATCAACCCAGCCAGGATGCACACAATAAAAATGTAGGTCCTTATCTTGATGTGTTTCTCGATACGTTGCTCGATAGTAATCAGTCAGCGTCATCTGCGCCCGCTTGTGTGAGGTATAGGCTGCAATGCCGTTAAATCTTTCTGCGGTCTGATTGATCATTACCGTATTAAGGGGGGCGTTATACATGCCCCCAGAGGTGACGTTAATAACTCTAGCGCTCTCACTCAACAGATCTTGATCAATTAAACTCGTCGTCAACAAATGATGGTTTAAAAGATTGAGCGCATACGTTGTCTCAAAGCCTTCGGCGGTCAGCTTATATTCATCGTTGATAACACCCACATTATTACTTAGCACATCTATTTTCTCTGATTGCGTTGCCAGCCGTTTGCTCAGTTGTGTGACAAACCCTCGTACTTCAGATTGCAGCGAGAGATCAACAATTTCGCCAATCAAACGATCTGCATGCGCGCCAGCTTTTTCTTTTAACGCGCTCATTTTATTTGTATCCCGAGCCGCGACAATTACCGTTGCGCCGTGTTCCAATGCCTTTAATGCGGTTGCTGATCCGATGCCGCCTGTCGCACCAGTCACCAACCAAACTTGCCCTGTTAAATCATATTCATCTTTACTCCATGTAATCCTACGCACTAGATACCCGATTCGAGTGAACGAGGGTAAAAATCGAAGATAAAAACCGAGTACGGCTAAGAGTTTTGACATAGGGGTTTCCTGAACTTTTCTATTCGCCATTGGAAGTTATATAAGATGACTGTTAACGTTTATTTCTTTCTAATTTATTTTCACCTTATTTTTTCACCACGGCAGAACTTCGCCATTGGAGTGCCAGAATGTGCCGCTATTATCCAAATCCAATTTTTCAATGAGCTGAGCAAGCCGCATGGCGGCTTCATCGGGGCTGATATCACCGTTGCCATTGACCATATCCGTTTGCACATAACCGGGGTGGTAAACGCCTACCGCAACTTCCCGCCTACCGAGGTCGTGCGCAAGCGACATGGCAGCGGCATTAAGTGCCGCTTTTGACATTCGATAACCATAACGACCACCACTGTCGTTGTCTGTGATAGAGCCCATGCGGCTAGTGATCATTGCCAATTTGCCATTAGCGGCAAAGTTGCCCAACAGTGCTTCAGTAATTTTTAATGGGGCGAGGGTATTGATATTAAATTGGGTTTGAATACTGTCGTAATTAATATTACCTAAGACTTCATCACCAAGAATGCCCGCATTGTTTATCAACAGATCAACCTTAACGCCTTCTAATTGCTGCGCCATTTTGTTGATGTCGGTGTCGTTGGCGACGTCAATGCCATTAATCACCGTTGCGCCCGACGCATCTAACTCAGGCGAACTTTGTCGGCATACGCCATAAACCTGATCACCGCGTTGTTGATAGTATTTGCTGAATGAAAGACCAATGCCACGATTGGCACCGGTAATAACTATTTTTTTACTCATAAAAACCAGTTAAAAACTTGTGATTAAGAACTTTTATAATTCAGTGCTATGTGACTTGTTTAACGGGCAGTGAGGCCATGTGAATCTGGTTTTCATGGAACGCTTTGATCAAGCTTTCGAGAACCGTTGAGCGTATTACAGTACGCCTCTTAACGTCTTCTAGTCTGTAGCGAGCTTCGTACAATACCCCAGAAAGTAGATGCCCCTGATCGTCGTCCCAAATGGAGCGAATCACCACCGTGGTGGTGCCATCGATAATGCCGTCGATGGCATCTATTGTGTTAATGGTGGTGGACTTAACTAATTCGGGGTCGGCATCGTAGTCTGTTTGAAAACGCACCCTTGCTCTTACTGGCTCAGGATCGATTGAAAAGTTCTTAATGGTTGATGCCGCCAATGACGCATTAGGGTAGTTGACGATGACCCCGTCAGTATTACGAATGGTTGTACGACGCAAGCCAATATCAACCACATCCCCCCAGCCGCCCCAATGTTTACCAATTTTGTCAATAATAATGCGGTCGCCAATGCGAATAGGGCGATCGGTAATCAGGAATATTCCAGCCAGAATGTCGGCTAAGGTTTCTTTAGCCGCCAAGCCTATTGCGATTCCAAATATACCGGCACCAGCCAACACTGGGCCAACTTCAATACCATTAATTTTTAATACCCAAATTAGGCCTAGGAATAGGGTGGCCAACCACAAAAATTGCTTTAGAAAGTGAATCAGTCGATCATCAAAATCGTTATCAGTTTTAGCGGCCACACGCTCAAGCCTGCGCAGCAGTACGTAGCGAAGCAAGTAGAAACCTATAAACAGTATCACCAGAGCAATACCGGATTGAATTAACGCTGGATAAGAGTTCCATTCGCTAAAAAGGCGAGCGGTGAGTTGACTAATTTGTTCCATAGAATTTATAAAATAATCAGTGGTAGCTTAGGGGCTATCATAGAATAAATTGTTAGAGAGTTGGGGGTTATTTTGGCTAGGGAATTTTTGGCAGAAATTGTTCGTATCACCCCTGCAGGGTCGTCCTACGGACGTCTGGGAGGGGTATAGGAGTATGCTGTTCGCGGACTGAAGGATGGAAAATCGTTCCCGATGAATTTGTGAATCTGATACACGGGTCTTGTGCTATTGAGGTTAGTTTTGATT
>CAZJWW010000224.1:0-2928 GCA_964549895.1 uncultured Gammaproteobacteria bacterium | reverse complement strand
TGTAGTCTTTTAGATTTACTTCAATGGGTATCGTTTGATCTTTCAATGTTAGATGACAAAAAATATCTTCCTCATGGTAGGTGTTTGATAAGAATACCGACGACGGTTTGTCAAAACTAAGCATGCCATCAGGTTTTGGGTAGTCAATAGTTTTGCAATCTGCAGCTTTCTTTAGTTGTGAATGATCTGGCGTATTATCGCGTAACGTGGGCAGCATACCTCTAAAGATAACTTGATCTATGTAGTTATAACTACCTCCTAACCAGGCGCCGAATTTATGCATGGCTGGGCCAAATGAGCGAGATTTCTTAAGCTCTCGACCAGCCCATGATTTGCGGAATGCTTGATCATACCGGCTTAAAGTTTGCCCCGCTGCACCGCCACCCGATAAATGGTCGAACAATACTTCTGCTGCCACCATGCCAGATTTCATCGCTGTATGCGTGCCTTTAATTTTAGAAAAATTCAATGTACCTGCATTACACCCGATGAGTAAGGCACCTGGCAGACTCATTTTACCGAGGGCGTTCCAACCGCCCTTGGTGATGGCCCGCGCACCATAGCCTAGACGGTTACCTCCCTCTAACACACTGGCAAATTCTTTGTGGTGTTTCATGCGCTGGAACTCATCAAACGGGCTGACGTGTGGGTTGCTATAATTAAGATCGATAATAATCCCCAAGGTCACCAAGTTGTCATCAAGGTGGTACAAATAAGAGCCACCGGAAGTGCCTTCAGACAGTGGCCACCCCGAACCATGCACCACTTTGCCAACTTCGTGATTCTCAGGTTTAACCTCCCATAGTTCTTTAAAACCAATACCATAATGTTGGGCGTCAGCGTCTTGATTGAGGTCGAATTTGGCCATCAATTCTTTGCCTAGCTGGCCTCGAGAACCTTCGGCGAAAACAGTGTATTTGGCATGCAGTTCCATGCCAGGTTCAAAACTTGGTTTGTGTTTTCCTTCAGGATCAACACCGTTGTTGGGTGTTGCTACTCCTTTAACGCTACCATCTTCATTGTATAAAACTTCAGACGCTGCGAACCCAGGATAAATTTCAATGCCAAGCCCCTCCGCGTGTTCGCCCAACCAACGTATGACATTGGATAAGCTAACGATGTAATTACCTTTGTTGTGCATTGACGGCGGGATCATGAATCCCGGAAACTTTGTTGAACCTTGCTCTTTGAAAATATGCAGTTCGTCACGTTTCACCGGTGTTTTTAATGGGGCACCGAGTTCGTCCCAAGTTGGTATGAGCTCGTTGAACGCCCGCGGTTCTATCACTGCCCCAGAGAGAATATGCGCACCGACTTCAGCACTTTTTTCCAGCAAACAGATACTCAACTCTTCACCTTTGTCATCCGCTAACTGTTTAAGTTTGATTGCAGTTGAAAGGCCCGCAGGGCCACCGCCAACAATAACTACATCGTATTCCATACTTTCGCGCTGGATAGCATCACTCATCTTAAATCTCCGACAATTATTTATATCTGTTTGGTTAATTTAGCTTTAATTGCATGTGACGATTAATATTTTCGCGGGCATGCACAATATGTCTTCGGACAACAGTTTCAGCTAGTTCTTGATCGCGTTGCTCAATAGCGTAAACCACTTGTCTATGCTCAACCAAAGCATTCGTTGAGCTGTGGCGAGAAAAACTATTTTGATAGCGAAACATCTTGATTAAATTATACAGCTCGTGGATCAAAGCGCGTTCAATTACTTTGTTTTTACTGCCACGTATTAAGGTTTCATGAAAATCATAGTCGCTTTCAGCCGGAAAAGAAGCCCCACTGTTTTCACGCATGTGTTTACCTTGCGCATCAATGATGCGATGCAATTCATCTATACCACGTGAATCCATATTGCTTGCTGCTAGCCAAGCGGCTTTACTCTCGAGCGCTTCACGAGTTTCATAAATCTGCAGAATCAATTCGTGGTTTAAGGTCACCACGCGCGCGCCCTGTTGAGGCACGTAATAGACCAAGTTCATGCCCTCAAGATTACGTAATGCTTCGCGCAAAGGGCCCCGGCTTACATCCAGCTCAGCCGCCAATTTGGTTTCGCTAAGTTTGCTGCCCTGAGCGATTTCACCAGTGATAATGGCATCACGCAGATTGGCGGTTAATTCACCACTAATCGTGAGCGCTTTTTCTGGTCCAGTGATGGCAATATTCATAGTGCCCAAGAGTAGCGTTTTCGCCCTCAAAATGTCAACATTTTACGTTATTATCTTATTTAATTAGGCGTTTATACGAAATATGAGGGTAAATTGTATACATTAAGCACTATTATATTGCTCTTAATGGCGCTATACCCTAAACTCCACCATGCTTGGCAGATGATCAGCTGAGAACAATCTCATTTACATGACAGCGTTTGAACACATCGTTCAAACTTAACCTTGGAGTAGGTAATGAAAGTACTAGTTCCTGTAAAACGCGTTATTGATGCTTATGTTAGCGTGCGCGTTAAGAGCGACGGCTCAGGTGTAGACACCGACAACGTAAAAATGTCTCTCAACCCGTTTTGCGAGATTGCGCTTGAAGAAGCCATTCGATTGAAAGAAGCGGGTACCGCCAGCGAGGTGGTATTGGTCAGTGTTGGCTCAGCAGATATTGAAACGGTTATTCGCTCAGGATTAGCTATGGGTGCCGACCGCGCCATTCGCGTTGACGCCGATAATGATGTAGAGCCATTGGCCATTGCTAAGATCTTAAAACACGTCGTTGAAAAAGAAGAGGCTGGCCTCGTGATTGCGGGTAAGCAGTCTATTGACGGTGATAACAATCAAACAGGTCAAATGTTGTCGGCTCTATTGGGTTGGCCACAAGCAACATTTGCATCGGAACTCACTTTGGATGGCAGCAATGCTAATGTCGTTCGTGAGATTGATGGTGGATTAGAAACCATTGGCTTGCCGA
>CAZJWW010000223.1:0-2974 GCA_964549895.1 uncultured Gammaproteobacteria bacterium | reverse complement strand
AATCAATTTGCAGCCAACGATTATTATTCCCCAAGTTGCGGAAAAATCTTGCCGGCCCGCCTGCACTGAAATTATCTTTCTGAGTATGCGGAAACAATCGATTACCATTGGTGACGTACAGGTCCATAAAACCGTCGACGTCATAGTCGCCAGTTACCACCATTTCAGCCGTTCCCTGCAAAGCGTCTATACCGGCGCTGACCGCGCCTTCGCCACCAAAATTATTGACACGAGTAAATTGTCCGCTGCCATTATTCAGGTATAAACGGTTTGCAATGTTGCTGGTACCCGTTCGACAAGACATGTAAACATCAATGTCCATATCGTTATCAAAATCGGCGGCCGCGACGCCACCGCATTGCACAGAGCCAATACCGCGAGAACCTGCATTGACCAAGCGGCTACCATTATTCAACAATAAAGCTGGCGTAACCGCGCCATCTGAATTTTGCAAACCCGTGGCATTTAGATCGGTTAGTCCTTGGCCATTCACAGAAATATAGGCATTCTCACTAGAAGAGCCGCTGGCGGAAAGTAAGATGGTCCATTCTTGAGTGCTGGGATTGTAGCCTGCGTAAACCGAAACACCTTGACGATTGCTAACCAATCCTTGATGAGCACTGTTGTTTGGGTTCAAAACAGCTGGAAATTGGGTTGGACGAAAACCACTGGAGCCAATTCGCACTCCAGCCGGTTCACCAACATCGCGGGCAAAAACACGGATTGAAATCGATCCATTGGCTTTGAAGGTCATTCCTTTTTCTTGGCCACTGACTGCAAACCAACCCTCTATGCGCGTAGACGATACACGACTAACTCCACTGGGGCGAACGCGGCCACGTAGAGCAAACATATCCTGACGCAAATCCCCATTAAAATCAGCCAATACGGCATCCGTATAAACGCCGATGTTGTCTACTATGCCTGTCACGTCTGTAAACGGCACAGTACTCATATCGAAAGCTCGTTCAGCCACACGCCCTTCAGGCATACACAAATAATGTAACTTATTATTATTAAACAAGTCGGAGATAAGACCATAGTTGTTACGCAAGCATTCTCCGTCGATGCCAACACTGTCAGTTGTTCTAATATAACGGTTGGTCCCAGGGTTGAATCTGAACACCTCTAAACCCGCCGGGTCATTACGCGCGATTGCTACGTCCAAATATCCATCATTGGTGTAATCGAAAAACAGTGGCATGCGACCGCCACCAAACGGCCTGATACCGTATTGTGAACTATTTTCCTCAAATAGGCCCTGACCATTATTCTCCATGAGCTGTACGTGAGAATTGCTGGAACTTCGCGTGGAAAAAATATCTTGATCGCCGTCATTATCAAAGTCGGCAAGCGCTCCGCCATGTATATCGCCATGAGGGCTGTCGGTCCAAGCACCATCTAAATCGGCACTTTGCACGATATCGGTAAAAGTACCGTCACCATTATTTAGATACAGACCATTAAGTTGCCCGTGATTATTAGAATAAAGATCGGGGTAAATATCCCCATCAAAGTCGCCCCATGCGCCACCCCAAGATTCGCCAGTGTGAAATGGCCCACCAACCGCGTTAGTTCTATCTTGAAATTGAATTTGTGCCTGAGAAAAGTTGCTGAACAACAGCATGAAAAAGGCACACACGAAGGCAAATAGCCATCTAATGGCGTTTGCATTTGCCGTTTGAGAATTCTCCAAAACTTTTGGCGAATCGAATTTTGATTTATCGCTACGATTTCCAGTAGCACCAGACAAGCCTTCACCACTTGGGCTTGACCCAATGACGCCTAGTACCGCATTGTTTAAGACCCTTTCAAAAATGGTCCTTTTTTCGGTCGATGAAATCCGCTCTTTACTACACATGATAGCAACCTCTTTAAATATAGAAGTTACGTACCCAATCCCCTACTATCCGTATCCTTTATTCCTTTTCAATAAAACATTTTCATTAAAATAGCTATAGCTGACTTTGTATACCCATGCTAACCCACACAACATATACCCATTAAATCACTAGCTATTACCCGCAATACACAAAACAGCGTCAAACCCGTTTTCAGCTCGAAATATGCTGCTCAACCCATTAAGCAACTCCAAGTAGAAATATTACTCATACGACGCTACCTAGATATTACCACTTTTTAACTTACATGACATCGTTTGAGTCAATGAATTAACATAAAATTTCGATCGATTCTATCCGTCAAACCTATTAACTGCAATAATAATATAGATAAGCAATTCTGGACAGAAAAGAGCGAAACATGTTTAAAAAGAGGAAAATCTGTTTATAAAGCTTGTTTAGCAACGTATTTTATTAATTTTTCTTATCAAGCACTCTAAGCAGGCATGATTAATCAAAATGTTTAATCAATATTAATCATTTATTAGTTGTCCCAGCGCAAACAGTTAACTTAAATTGAAACTCTTTGTATACTTAAATAATAAATAATAGACTTAAGCAATGCGCTTAGAATAAACTAGTCACATTCTAAGGATAAATAAAAATTCAAGAATAATAAAAACACTAATAATATAGTTAATAAAAGAGTATCAGTAATTAAAGAGGCAAATATAAGTGTTGGAAGCCTCATTGTATTTTAACTTTTCATAAGCTTTTACTAGTAGTAATCCACTAATTAGTAATCCACACGGTAAGCCACTAATTTTTTATTGGCGCGTGATCGCGACGCTGGACCCAACAGCGCAAGTTTATGGTAACCAGAAAATTTTTCATGCGTTCTAAAAATAATAAAATTCTTAACGCCTGCCGACTCGGCTCTGTTGTTCTGTTCTTCGCAGTTTTTAATTTAGTTGGTCACGCCACAGTTCCCTATTTAGAGGACGCCGATACTACTAACGCAGTTGTTGGCAACTCGGCCGCACCGGACATTAGCGAGCATTTGTGGCCACGGATTATGATGGCTGAAACACAAACGCTGGCGGGTGATCCTGAACAATATTCTAAATATCGTA
>CAZJWW010000222.1:0-2995 GCA_964549895.1 uncultured Gammaproteobacteria bacterium | reverse complement strand
GTGTTAATAACGACGGGCTAACGCCCAAGTTTAATACCTTAGAGTGTATTGCGAGCGTTAGAATAAAAACCACCAAGTGAAAACTTTGGTGGTTTTTTTTGGCCAGGTTTTATCAAAATGACGTCACAGCGTATTAACAAAGAAGGCCACAGCGTATTAACAAAGAAGGCCACAGCGTATTAACAAAGAAGGCCACAGCGTATTAGCAAAGATGGCCACAGCGTATTAGCAACAAAGGCTACGGCGTATCTGCAATAAATTCACGGCGTTTTCTAAATTGTCGCGGCATTATCCGTCAACAGTTATCCGTCTAGAATAATTCTAATTCAGCCTAACTCTGGCTATTTAAATGGTTGCGATTCTTCTATAATCGCCGATTGTCATAAAAGCTCGTTTCAACCAGCTTTGTTTTGAATATATATAAAATTATGAGCAAACGTCGCGTAGTCATAACAGGCATGGGAATAGTCTCACCTGTGGGTCTAACCCTCAAAGAGAATTGGGATAATATTACCAACGGGGTCAGTGGAATATCCAAAATCGAGTTATTCGATCCTGAAGGCTTTCCATGTCAAATAGCAGGTCAAGTGCCTAACTTCGATGCCACCAATCATTTGCCGGCCAAAGAAGTGCGTAAAATGGATCGATTTATCCAGTATGGCATGGTAGCAAGTCTTGATGCGTTTAAGGATTCTGGCCTTGAGGTAACACCCGAAAATGCGGAACGCATTGGCGTGCATGTTGGCTCTGGTATCGGCGGTATTGAAACCATTCAAAATGCCACCTTAACGGTCACTAACCGTGGTGTGCGACGCGTTTCACCGTTTTTTGTGCCGAGTTCAATTATTAATATGATCTCCGGGCATTTATCCATCAATCTAGGGCTTAAGGGCCCAAACCTATCCATGGTAACCGCGTGTACCACCGGTACCCATTCGATTGGTGATGCGGGGCGAATTATCGAGTATGGCGATGCCGATGTAATGATTGCAGGTGGCGCCGAAGCTACCTGCACTGTCACCGCCGTTGCTGGATTCGGTAATGCCAAAGCACTGTCGAATAGAGACGTAGACCCGAAAGAAGCATCTTGTCCTTGGGATGAAGCGCGTGATGGTTTTGTTATGGGCGAGGGTGCTGGGGTGGTCGTGTTAGAGGAATATGAACATGCTAAAGCCCGCGGTGCGCGAATCTACTGCGAACTCGGTGGTTTCGGTATGAGCGGTGATGCCCATCATATGACATCGCCTAGCCCAGGCGGCGAAGGCGGCTCACGCTGTATGAATAGCGCCATGCGCCATGCTGGTCTGAATATTGATCAAATTGATTACTTAAATGCGCACGGCACGTCGACACCGCTGGGAGACGTTGCCGAAACCCAAGGAGTAAAATTATCGTTTGGTGATCACGCTAAAAGTTTAGCAATTAGCTCCACCAAATCGATGGTCGGTCACTTGTTGGGCGCCGCTGGTGGCATAGAAGCGGTATATACTGCCATGGCTCTTCATACTCAAATTGCACCACCGACCATTAATTTACACAATCCATCGCCTGACTGTGATTTAGATTATGTACCTAACACGGCTCGTGAAATGTCTATCGAGAATGCGCTGACCAACTCCTTTGGTTTTGGTGGCACGAATGGAACGCTGGCGTTAAAACGATTTGTTTAACTTTTAGACCTAAAATCCTTTCAACTAACTTGCCGTGAAAATCGCGACTTAAAGGAAAACGTCAACCTTGACTTTATTGCTTAACGGCCAGCTTTTTGAGGACTCCGATCAAGCATTGATCTCGCCAGCTAATAGAGGTCTTTTGTACGGTCAAAATGTGTTTGAAACAATTGCGGTCGCTGATGGCGTTGCGCTCTTACTTGACGAACACATAACGCGTCTAACATCCGGTGCTCAACGACTGCAAATACCATTAGATGTAAGCGCCATCACGGACGAGGTTAACCGTTTATCCAATGCGCAAGAGCTTGCCGTGGTGAGAGCTATGGTGAGTATGGGCGCGGGTGGCCGAGGTTATCAGAACCCCAGTGCTCCTGAGGGTGTACGCGTCGTCAGTCTGCATGACTACCCCAATCATCCTAAAGAATATTACCAACAAGGCATTCATTTGGGCTTAACAGATATTCAGCTGGGCAGACAACCAGCACTAGCTGGTATTAAACACGGTAATCGCTTAGAACAAATTCTGGCTCGAAATCAATGGCAGGATGGCTGGCAGGAAGCACTTGTGTTAGATCAAAATGAAGACGTTATTGAAGCCACTCAAGCAAATATTTTCGCGTTAAAAAGTGGCGTATTATGCACTCCACTGTTGGATCAATCGGGTGTCGCAGGCGTGATGCGAGACTATGTAATATCGGTCGCCGATAAGGTTGGAGTAGACTGTCAGATTGTGTCATTATCAGTGTCCGATATCGAGACCGCCGATGCTCTGTTTGTGACCAATTCTGTGATCGGTCTATGGCCAGTGAAACGGTTCAAAAACCGTCAGTATAATGACTTTGATTGTGCACATAAACTTTTGAATTTAATGATTAAAAATGGGGCTATTCCGACTCTTTAGACTTGCTTTTTACTGCGTTTTTTTGAGCGCAGTAGCCATTGGTTACTATGTCTATATTCAGGCACTTTCAAAGCCAATTCAAAATCGCGATACACAATTAGTGATACCAAAAGGGGTGGGGGTTTCTTGGTTGGCCAATCACCTAGCAAAGCAGGGAGTTATTGATAACAAGTATGTGTTTAGAGCCTATGCTTTGTGGAATAATCCAAGCCTAACTATCAAGGCTGGTGAGTACACTCTTGTTGATATTGACAATATTCCTGACCTAGTAGCTAAGGTCGATAATGGTCAGGTTATTCAGTATGCGTTAACGCTGATTGAAGGAAAAACATTCAAAGATTATATTGCTCAACTAAAGAAACAAACGATTTTAGAAAACGAGCTCGACGGCATGAGCGATTCCCAAATCATGCGCGCAGTC
>CAZJWW010000221.1:0-3014 GCA_964549895.1 uncultured Gammaproteobacteria bacterium | reverse complement strand
GCATATCTTCAACAGGAACAATTTTTGAGATAACCCCTTTGTTACCGTGACGCCCAGCCATTTTGTCGCCAGGTTGCAATCGACGTTTAACAGCAACGAAGACTTTAACCATCTTCAGCACACCTGGGGCTAAATCATCGCCGGCTTCCAGTTTGCCGCGCTTCTCATCAAACAATTCGTCAAAAAATTGACGTTGTTGAGTTAAGCTTTCTTGTAACTGTTCCAGCTTATCCGCAGCTGTGGCATTTGTTAGACTAATCTCAAACCACTTATCACGATCGGTTTCTTCTAAATACGCGGCCGTTACTTTTTGACCCTTTTTAAGGTCCGGTGCTTTAACTACCTCTTTGTTCTTTAGAAGTTTTTCAATACGTGCGTAAGTGTCTTCTTCAACGATACGGAATTGCTCATTTAAATCTTTGCGAACCCTTGCCAACTCTGACTCTTCATTGGCTAGCGCACGGGTGTCTTTTTCTACCCCGTCTCGAGTAAAAACTTGTACATCGATCACGGTGCCCTTCATTGAAGATGGCACACGCAACGAAGTATCTTTTACATCGGATGCTTTCTCACCAAAGATCGCACGAAGTAACTTTTCTTCTGGTGTGAGCTGTGTTTCGCCTTTCGGGGTCACTTTGCCCACCAGAATATCGCCACCTTTAACTTCGGCACCGACATACACAATACCGGCTTCGTCTAAGCGGCCCAGCGCATGTTCACCAACATTAGGAATATCGCGAGTTACTTCTTCAGAACCCAATTTAGTATCACGTGCGACACAGGTTAGTTCTTCGATATGAATGGTGGTGTAGACGTCGTCTTTTACTAGGTTCTCTGAGATCAAAATAGAATCCTCAAAGTTATAACCATTCCAAGGCATAAACGCTAACAACACATTACGCCCCAATGCCAACTCGCCCATATCAGTCGATGGACCATCGGCGAGCACATCGCCACGAGCAATGCTATCACCGGCTTTTACTAACGGGCGCTGGTTGATATTAGTGTTTTGATTAGAGCGGGTGTACTTAGTTAGATTGTAAATATCCACACCTGACTCAGAACCCACAACTTCAGATTCTTCCGCACGAACCACAATTCGAGCTGCATCTACAGATTCGACGCTACCACCACGACGGGCCGTTAAGGCAACACCAGAGTCCACCGCGACGGTACGTTCCATACCAGTGCCTACTAGCGGCTTTTCGCTGCGAATGGTTGGCACCGCTTGTCGTTGCATGTTTGAGCCCATCAATGCACGGTTGGCGTCATCGTGCTCAAGGAACGGAATCAATGAGGCCGCCACCGATACAATTTGCGAGGGCGCGACATCGATAAACTGCACTTGATCAGGCGTCGACAATGAGAATTCATTCTGGTGTCGACAGTTCACCAACTCATCGGTGAGCTTGCCATTTTTATCCACTTGTGAGTTTGCCTGAGCAATTACGTATAGGCGCTCCTCAATCGCTGATAGGTAAACAACCTCTTCGGTCATCTTGCCTTTTTTGACCTGTATGTAAGGCGTTTCTAAAAAGCCATAATCATTGGTCCGCGCATAAACCGCCAGAGAATTGATCAAACCGATGTTTGGCCCCTCTGGTGTCTCAATTGGGCAAACTCGACCGTAATGCGTTGGATGTACATCACGTACTTCAAAACCGGCACGCTCACGTGTTAGACCTCCAGGGCCTAAGGCCGACACGCGGCGTTTATGCGTGACTTCCGACAATGGATTCGTTTGATCCATAAACTGCGACAACTGACTTGAACCAAAGAACTCTTTAACCACTGCAGAAACCGGTTTTGCATTGATTAGGTCTTGAGGTGTTAAGCCCTCAGCTTCTGCCAACGTTAGGCGTTCGCGAACCGCTCGCTCCACGCGCACCAATCCGACGCGGAATTGGTTTTCAACCAACTCACCAACCGAACGAACACGACGATTACCAAGGTTATCGATATCGTCAATATCGCCTTTGCCGTTTTTCAGATCGATTAAGGTTTTCATGACATCGATGATGTCTTCTTTGCTTAAGATGCCATCACCAGTATCGAGTTCACGATTCAAACGACGGTTGAACTTCATTCTACCGACCGTGGATAAGTCATAGCGATCGGGGTTGAAGAACATATTACCGAATAAACCTTGTGCGGCTTCTTTTGTTGGTGGCTCACCTGGGCGCATCATGCGGTAAATTTCCACCTGCGCTTCCAATTCATTATTCGTTGGATCACTGCGCAGTGTTTCAGAAACATACGGCCCTTCATCAAGGTCATTGGTGTAGATCACCTCTACCGACTTAACTTTAGTTTCGATTAATTTCTCAATCAATTCTTCAGTCACAACCTGATTGGCTTCAGCGATCAATTCACCCGTTTCAGTATCAGCAATGTCTTTAGCCAGAGTTCGACCGATGAAATACTCATTTGGAACGGTGATTGATTTTAGTTTTGCTTCTTCAATTTCACGAATATGACGCGCTGTAATACGACGACCTGCTTCAACAATAACGCCACCGCGTTTTTTGGTAACGTCAAACGCCAGCTGTTCGCCACGTAGACGCGCGGGCACTAGATTCATAGAAACTTCTTTTGCCGACACATTGAAAGTGTCATTACTAAAGAACATTTCAAGGATTTCTTGAGTGGTATATCCCAAGGCACGCAATAGAATGGTAGCCGCGAGTTTGCGACGACGGTCAATACGGATAAACAGCAAATCTTTAGGATCAAACTCAAAATCCAACCATGAACCACGGTAAGGAATAATTCGCGATGAAAACAATAACTTGCCTGAGGAATGAGTCTTGCCACGGTCGTGGTCAAAAAATACGCCAGGTGAGCGGTGCAATTGGGCTACCACTACTCGCTCAGTACCGTTGATAACAAAGGTACCGTTATCGGTCATCAAAGGCATGTCGCCGAGATAAACCTCTTGTTCTTTAACTTCTTTAACCGTTTTAGCGCCAGTGGATTTACCTTCTTCTTTGTTGTAAATCACCAAGCGCATTTTG
>CAZJWW010000220.1:0-3081 GCA_964549895.1 uncultured Gammaproteobacteria bacterium | reverse complement strand
TCTCTAGTCTGTTTAATGTTGCTCTCGCAGCTGTGTGACTATTAAGCCCAACGACTAAGCGCCTGGGCTTTAACACAGCTACGAACGGGTTATACGCGACGCTTCTTCGAAGGGCGACAACCATTATGTGGGATTGGGGTAACATCAGTAATCTGAGTTACTTCAAATCCGCAATTATTCAATGCTCGAACCGCTGACTCTCGGCCTGGGCCTGGGCCCTTAACTCTAACTTCAAGGTTCTTCATACCGAATTCTTGTGCCATCTTGCCACAACGATCAGCCGCAACTTGAGCCGCGAAAGGAGTGCTTTTGCGTGAACCACGAAAACCAGAACCACCGGCTGTAGTCCAACACAATGCATTACCGTGACGATCACTAATGGTGATGATGGTGTTGTTAAAAGACGCTTGGATGTGCGCAATGCCATCGACAATATGCTTTTTAACTTTTTTCTTTGCTTTGCTAACAGTTTTAGCCATTATATTTTCTCAAAAACAGGTCTTCCAAATGCCGTAATCAATAAAAACGGTCGGTATTATAAGAAGCTGGCGCTCTAGCGCTTGATTGGTTTACGCGGCCCTTTACGAGTACGCGCATTAGTTTTAGTGCGTTGGCCGCGCAGAGGCAAACCACGACGGTGTCGAAGACCACGAAAACATCCTAGGTCCATTAATCGTTTAACGTTCATTGATACTTCGCGGCGCAAATCGCCTTCTACTTCAAATTTTGCCACTTCAGCGCGTAGTTTCTCCGCTTCAGGCTCAGATAGAGCACTAACTTTAGTCGAGCGCTCAATACCCGCCGCTGCACAAATAGCGTGCGAACGGGTTTTCCCGATGCCGTAGATCGACGTTAACGCGATATCGACATGTTTGTGTGATGGTAAGTTAATACCTGCAATACGTGCCACTGTGTGTCTCCGGATGCTTTTCTTTTATCAAATTCGGCTTCAACAGCATTGAAACCATACCTTTTCGTTAAATCGTTCTTTGTATCTATCGTTATACCTAAGAGCCTCGAAAGGCGCGCTAGAATACTGTTAAGAGCCCAATAAATCAACCAATTACAGGGTAAAAATCGAGCTCAATAAATACTCAATTTTTGGCTTAGTTGATTTAGATTTTGGTCTCAGGCGAGGCGCTGTCGCACGGAAAATGTGAGCGTACTTTAGTACGTGATCATTTGAGTACGATAGCAATGAAGCATGAGGCCAAAAGATGAATCAAATAAGTTAAAAATCAGCCTTGGCGCTGCTTGTGTCTGGGATCAGTACAAATAACCCGAACCACGCCCTTGCGTCGAATAACTTTACAGTTACGACAGATCTTTTTTACTGATGCGCGAACTTTCATAATGTTTCTCTAAAAATAACTTCTATTAAAAATAAAATTGTTTAAACCGAATCTCAACGACGTTTTTTACGCCCTTTGGATTTTCCAGTTAAATTGGTTTTCTTCATCAGGCTTTCATATTGTTGGGACATCAAATGGGATTGTACTTGACCCATCAAATCCATAATAACAACAACAATAATCAGCAGTGAGGTGCCACCAAAATAAAACGGTACATTGTAGTTAACAATTAACAGTTCGGGTAGCAAACAAACGATGGCCAAATAAATTGCACCGACTAAGGTTAGCTTGGATACAACACCATCGATATAGCGAGCGGTTTGTTGACCAGGACGAATACCTGGCACAAAAGCGCCCTGCTTTTTTAAGTTTTCGGAAATTTCATTCGGATCAAAAGTTAACGCCGTATAGAAAAATGCGAAAAACAGAATCATGCCGATATACACGACCGTATAAATCAATTCTCCAGGTTGCATTTTGGTTGAAATATCCCGCAAGATTCCAGACAAACCTGTCGCAGAATCGCTGCCGAAAAAACCAACCAAACTAGCAGGGAATAAAATAATACTGGAAGCAAAGATAGGTGGAATAACGCCGGCCATATTCATTTTCAATGGAAAATAACTGGCGGGCGCTTGCATAACCTGATTGCCACGTTGCTGACGCGCGTAATTGACCGTAAGGCGGCGTTGGCCGCGCTCTACAAAGACTACGAAAGCGGTCACTAGCACCACGGCCACAAATAGTAGCAACAAGCCAATTGGCGTAAATTCTCCCGTTCGAGCCAACTCGAAGGTTCCGCCGATGGCGGCTGGTAATCCAGCAACAATACCTGCAAAAATAATCAATGACATGCCATTACCAATCCCGCGATCGGTAATTTGCTCACCCAGCCATACTAGGAACATGGTTCCTGCGACAAGGGCCAATACACAAACAACAGTGAATTGAACACCGGTGATTAACGTCACTGGCGAACCGGCAACTGATTGACCTTGAACCGTGCTGGCAATACCCAGAGCCTGAAAGGTTGCCAACACGACGGTGGCATAACGAGTCCATTTTTGGATTTTGCGACGACCAGACTCACCTTCGGCTTTAATTTGTTTTAAACGGGGCTCCACAGCTGACATCATCTGCATAATGATCGAAGCCGAGATATAAGGCATTACACCCAAGGCCATGACTGATAAGCGGCTTAGAGCACCGCCAGAAAACATATTCAGAACATCAAGGATCGAACCGCGGGTTTGTTCAAACAATGCGGCGATCGCGATGGGGTCAACTCCGGGCACAGGAATATGGGTACCAATTCGATACACAATAAAAGCACCAAGCACGAAACCTATTCGCTGAATTAGTTCTTTCGATTTTCCAGACCCTGCTAGGGCTGCTGCTTGTTCTCGTGCCATAATTAAATCCGAAGTTTTAACTTTTATTCTTACAAGGTGGCTCCACTTTGTAAGTTTTTCAAGCCTCTACACTGCCACCTGCGGCTTCAATTGCCGCTTTAGCGCCAGCGGTTGCACCAACACCTTGCAACTTAACGGCTTTATTCAGTTCGCCAGAAAGTACTACCTTGGCACGGGAGTGGCCTGCATTAATTAAGCCTGCAGTGCGCAATGTTGCCAAATCGACGGTATCACCTTCAATCAGGTTTAACTCATGCAAGCGAATCTCAGCCATATTTTTGGCCATAGACGAGCGAAAACCACGTTTTGGCAAACGG
>CAZJWW010000219.1:0-3082 GCA_964549895.1 uncultured Gammaproteobacteria bacterium | reverse complement strand
TTGTGAGCTCGCATAGCGTAAAGCAGTAATGAACCACCCACCACAATCGAAAGAAAAAGTAGAATAAATAAACCTCGTGCAGGGTCACTGGCAAAGGAATGTACCGAGGTCAATACGCCAGACCGGACCAAGAACGTACCTAACAGACTTAACGAAAACGCCAATATTGCTAACAACACGGTCCATGCTTTGAAAGCTCCGCGTTTTTCAGTAACGGCTAAAGAATGGATTAATGCCGTGCCGACCAGCCATGGCATCAGTGAGGCATTTTCGACGGGGTCCCAGAACCACCAGCCACCCCAGCCCAGCTCGTAGTATGCCCACCAACTACCGAGCGTGATACCAATGGTAAGAAATAACCAAGCGGTCGTTGTCCACGGCCGTGACCAGCGTGCCCAAGCTGTATCGAGTTTGCCGCTCAGCATCGCGGCAATGGCAAAGGCGAATACCACACTAAAACCCACATAACCCATATAGAGCATAGGCGGGTGAATTAAAAATCCCGGGTCTTGCAGTAGTGGATTTAATTCACGGCCATTGAGGGGTACTGGGAAGATTCGCTCAAACGGGTTTGAGGTGATCAGCGTGAAACTCAAAAAACCAATACTTACCATGCCTAATACCGCAAGTACTCTTGCAACCATGTCTTGAGGTATGCCGCGGCTAAATCGTGCGACTAGGGCACTCCAAGAACTGAGCATTAGTATCCATAATAGTAGTGAGCCTTCATGCCCACCCCAAACCGCCGATAGACGATAAATTGTAGGCTGCTCTAAGTGTGAGGTGTTGACCACATATAAGATAGAAAAATCATTGAGATAAAATGCATAGGTCAAAATGCCATACGCCGCAGCCACAAGGGTCCATTGGGCATAAGTTGCAGTTCGTGCAAATGCCATCCAGCTGACGCGATTGTAGGCAGCACCTAGCAGCGGTAAAACACTTTGCAATAGTGATACGCAAAGCGCCAATATTAGGCAGTAATTTCCGAGCTCTCCGAGCATGTTATCTTTATCTCTGTATTTGGGTATTCGATCTGGACAGGATTATTCAGATGACATCAATAATTTACGCTATATGTTTAATATTCCGCTGCACCATCAACAGATTTGCATTTGTCAGCCTTGGCTAGCATAACCGCATCAGCAGCTTCGCTTGGCACGTAGTTTTCATCGTGTTTAGCCAATACTTGCGCGGCAACTAGGATCCTTTGTGTATCAAATTGACCTACGGTAACGATCGCCTGACCCTCGCGAAACAAATCGGGCAGGATGCCAGTGTATTGAACTGTAACATCGTGTTCACAATCAGTAATGATAAATCGTTGAGTTACCCCGTCAGCTAGGCGACTTACACTGCCTTCTTTCACCAAGCCTGCGACTTTGTAACGCTGCTGTTGAGTAAAATCACCAGCATGAATCTGTGACGGCGTGCGGAAATATTCAATACTACTTTGCATAGCCATTAGTGCAAAAAAGGTCGTCATGGCAACACCGGCCAATACGATTGCCACAATAACAAAGCGTTTTTTCTGACTTGGACTCATGGTGCTAGGGTTGGTTTTACTGATTCAGTTTTATGTCGGTTTTCGCGGGCTATTTGGCGCTCTATGTCTTTACGAATTCTAGCATTGTCTCGTTTGGCTGAAATGAAAATGACGAATAGAACCAATAGGGTGAGCCCCCAAGATGGCCAGACATACCAAGCGTAGCCGCCCATATGGAAAAATTCGGCCCAGTTCATGATCCGCCGCTACCCATCTGCCGAAACACTAGTTCTCGCACCCAAGCACTTTTTTGTTCGTTTTTGAGTACCATGTTCTGAGCCCGTAAGAATAAGGCATAGCCATAAAAAAACGTAAAACCTAATGCCATTAATAATAAGGGAGTTAACATGCTCGCAGGCATAGCAGGGCCACCTTCGCGAAACACGGTAGCACCTTGATGAAGGCTACTCCACCATTCTACTGAATAGTGAATGATTGGCACAATAACCACGCCGACCACCGATAGCAGAGCGGCCGCTTTTTCAGCCGTTTTTCGTTCTTCAAAAGCATAATAGACAGCCATTACACCAAAGTAGAGAAATAATAAAATAAGTTCAGATGTTAAGCGGGCATCCCAAACCCACCAAGTGCCCCAGATTGGCTTGCCCCATAGTGACCCTGTCACGAGGGCCAAAGCCGTAAAAGCCGCACCGATGGGAGCTGAACAAATAGTCACGACAAAGGCCATTTTCATGCGCCAGATTAATCCAATTGCGCCTGCGACTGCCATCACCGTATAGATGAATAATGACAGCCATGCCGATGGCACATGTACAAATATAATTCGATAGCTGTCGCCTTGCTGGTAGTCGGTGGGTGCTAGAAATAAACCTTGATAGGCTCCGATAAAGCTTAAACTGATGAACAATGCACCAAATATGGGAGTGGCATAGCGGCTGATCTTATAGAACTCGCGCGGCGACCCTAGGCGATGGAAGCTGCGATATAAAAAATTCCAAATGGCGGTGAATGGATTCAAAATAACTGTTTTATCAAGAGATTGTTAATTAACGGTTGCTCTAAGTGCCGCCGCAATTGCGAACGGTGCTAGGGTGATAGACAAGCTTAGGATTGCCGCTAGCGCATACAGTTGGCTAGTTACCTCTAAGCCTTGCGAGGATTGCGCAAGCATTCCGGCTCCAAAAATTAATATGGGTATATATAGAGGGAGAATGATAATGGCAATCAAAACACCACCACGATGCAGTGTTACGGTAATTGCCGCACCGATCGCGCCGATTAAACTCAAGCTCGGTGTGCCTATCAATAAGCCGACTAATAATACCGAAATCTGAGTCGGTGGTATATTAAAAGCAAGGCATAAAAGCGGCGAAAATAAGGTCAGGGCTAAGCCTGTCGCAGTCCAGTGGGCTATGGTCTTGCCAAGCATGGCCAGTGGGAGACTTCGATCTTGGATTAACCATTGCTCTAAGGTGCCGTCGTGGTAATCACTGCGAAACATGCTTTCTAGGCTGAGCAAGGTTGCTAATACTGCTGATACCCAAATTATGCCGCCACCGATGCGTTGTAAGAGGG
>CAZJWW010000218.1:0-3129 GCA_964549895.1 uncultured Gammaproteobacteria bacterium | reverse complement strand
AATGCGGCCAGTATTGAAACTAACCGAGGCAATATCTCTGTTAATTCAGGCAATATTCAAGTCAATGCTCAGAACATAAGTGTCAATAGCAATCGCATCACGACCAATAGCGGTAATATCGCCAACAACGCAGCTAACATTGGACTAAACTCAGGCAACATTCAAAGTAATCTAAATTTGATTAATAGCAATATTAATGACATTACTACTAACCAAGTTGGTATTAGTGCTAACGCAGCATCAATCAACCAATTAAGAGATGAGTTCGAAGGGGCCTTAGCTTCAACGGCCGCACTTTCTGGTTTAAGCACTGTAAGCTTATTGCCTGGTCAATCGTTAGTAAGCGCGGGCGTTGGTTCTTATTCAGGTACGGGCGCAATAGCGGTAGGCATTAACTCGCGACCGGCCGGTCGTGACGGTCGAGGCAGGATTACTTATAACCTAGGTATTTCCTCAGACGGCGATGAGGCCGTGTTCAAGGCTGGCATCGGTTTTTTGATTGGAAAGTAAGTTTTTCAAAAAACTAATTCAGGTTTAAGAGCCTCCACGGAATCGTGGGGGCTTTTTTACGTTTTGTGAGGCGAAATATTCACAAACAAACTACTTGTTGTAGTCAAGAAGGGGTAACCGAGGTTCAGTCAATGTTATTATCGGCGTATAAGTTTTTATAAGCCCGTGCATCGATACAGCAGAGAATATGAAAAAAGCACTCATCACCGGAATAACAGGCCAAGACGGCTCCTATCTGGCTGAGCTATTACTCGAAAAAGATTATGAAGTGCATGGTATTAAACGCCGTGCTTCTTCGTTTAATACTGGGCGAATTGATCATCTATATCAACATCCACATGAGAAACAACGAGCCTTGTATTTGCATTATGGAGATTTAAGCGATGCCTCTAATCTCACGCGGATTATCAATCAGGTGCAGCCTGACGAGGTATACAATTTAGCGGCACAGAGTCATGTTGCCGTGTCCTTTGAAATGCCTGAATATACTGCAGATGTCGATGCGCTAGGCACCTTACGTTTGTTGGAAGCGATTCGATTTTTAAAACTAGAAGATAAGACTAAGTTTTATCAAGCCGCTACCTCTGAATTGTATGGCTTGGTGCGAGAAACTCCGCAGGTCGAAAGCACACCATTTTATCCGCGCTCACCGTATGCAGTGGCGAAACTTTACGCATATTGGATCACGGTTAATTACCGAGAATCTTATGGCATGTTTGCTTGCAATGGCATTCTCTTTAACCATGAATCACCACGTCGCGGTGAAACCTTTGTCACTCGAAAAATCACGCGCGGTTTGGCGAATATCCGTAGTGGCTTGGAGACGTGTCTCTATTTGGGTAATTTGGATGCTTTACGTGATTGGGGGCATGCGAAAGATTATGTGCGCATGCAATGGTTGATGTTGCAGCAAGACAGTCCAGATGATTACGTTATTGCTACTGGTAATCAAATGTCAGTGCGAGACTTTGTTGTGATGGCAGCCAACTGCGCGGGTATTGAGTTACGCTTTGAAGGTAAGGGTCTTGATGAGATAGGCATTGTGGAGTCGATCACCAATGACGCATCCTCACTAAAAAAAGGTTCCGTAATTGTGCGGGTGGACCCACGCTATTTCCGCCCAGCCGAAGTAGCGACTTTGCTGGGCGATGCCACTAAGGCGCAGGAAAAATTATCATGGTCGCCACAAATTACCGTGCAAGAGATGTGTGCAGAGATGATGAGCCACGACATAAACGCCGCAGAGCGTGACGCATTATTAAAGAATCATGGGTATCCAGTTAGTTCTGGATTAGATTAATAGTGAGTCAAGCTATTTACATAGCAGGTCATACTGGCATGGTTGGTTCAGCCATTGTTCGAAAATTGCAATCTGAACAAAATATTAGCTTGGTATTACGAACGCATGACGAGCTAGATCTGCTAGACCAGTCTAGTGTTAGAGCATTTTTTTCAAATAACAAAATTGATCAAGTTTACGTAGCGGCCGCAAAAGTTGGTGGTATTCACGCTAATAAGGAGTATCCAGCGGAGTTTATTTATCAAAATCTAGTGATGCAATGCAATGTAATCCATTGCGCTTACCAGGCTGGCATTGAAAAGTTGTTATTTTTAGGCTCTTCGTGCATTTACCCAAAGCTAGCAGAGCAACCTATCAAAGAACCCGCCTTGCTAACAGGAACCCTTGAAGCAACCAATGAACCCTATGCGATCGCCAAAATTGCCGGTATTAAACTTTGTGAATCGTATAGCGTTCAATACGGTGTGGACTATCGCAGCGTCATGCCAACCAATCTTTATGGGCCTTATGATAATTTTCACTCAGAGAACAGTCATGTAATACCCGCTTTGATGCAACGTATTCACACCGCCAAGCTAGAGAATGCTAAGCAAGTAGTGATTTGGGGTTCGGGCAAACCAATGCGAGAATTTTTACATGTAGACGATATGGCATCGGCTTGTGTGCATGTGATGAATTTGCCAGCAGGGCAATTGGGTGGGCCACATATAAATGTTGGTACTGGAACCGATTGCTCTATTCTCGAGCTGGCTGAAACGTTAAAGAAGGTAGTGGGTTTTCAGGGAGAGCTGGTGTTTGATGCCAATAAGCCTGACGGAGTGCCGCGAAAATTACTGGATATCAGTCGTTTGTCTAAACTTGGTTGGCAAGCGAGGATTGAGCTTAGGACGGGTTTACAAAATACCTACGATTGGTTTTTGCAAAATAAAGAAATATTACGCACAGGATAAGGGCGAGCAATGATTCCAGTAATTTTGTCAGGAGGTTCAGGGACGAGGTTGTGGCCACTCTCGCGCAATATGTATCCCAAACAACTATTGCCGTTGGTTGATGCAAAACACTCCATGTTGCAGCAAACCGTGTTGCGAACAAAAACAAGAACAAAAGTAGAAGAGCCATCGCGGCTCGGCTCCGCAGTAGAATTTCAAGCACCTGTGGTTATTTGTAATGACGTTCACCGTTTTATGGTGGGCGAACAATTACAGCAAATCGGCATTACCGATGGCACAATTCTACTTGAACCTGAGGGTCGTAATACTGCGCCCGCCATCGCGCTAGCCGCCTTTAAAGTATTAAAAGAAAATCAAGATGAAGTGCTG
>CAZJWW010000217.1:0-3130 GCA_964549895.1 uncultured Gammaproteobacteria bacterium | reverse complement strand
ATTTGGCAGCAGACTCTTTGATTAACTCATCGCTAGCTAATACTTCTCTACCCGACTTATCTCTACCTGGCTCTTCTCTACATGGCTCTTCTCTACCTACTTTGTCTGCTTTAAGTGCCCTACTCTTTGCGCTGTTAGGTGGCCTAATTCTAAACTTGATGCCATGCGTATTTCCGGTACTTTCGATGAAAGCTATGAATTTGGTTGCTCACAATCACCAATCAGTATCTGTGGTGCGCAAACATGGTTTGATGTACACACTGGGAATTTTAATGTGTTTCGCCTTGCTGGGTATTGCACTAATCGCTGTGAAGGCCGCAGGTCAACAAATCGGCTGGGGATTTCAATTACAGTCGCCCTACTTTGTTAGTCTACTAATTGTTGTGTTATTTGTGCTCGGTTTAAGTTTATCGGGTTACCTAGAAGTCGGTACTTCGCTGATGGGAGTGGGTAACGAGCTAGCGCACAAATCGAGTTATGCTGGCTCCTTTTTTACCGGCGTGTTAGCAGTAGTAGTTGCCACGCCATGCACCGCGCCATTTATGGGGCCAGCAATTGGCTTTGCATTGACTCAGTCAAACTCAGTGACCCTCATGGTGTTAATGGCTTTGGGGCTAGGTTTGGCACTGCCGTTTTTACTTTTGAGTTTCATACCAATATTGAGCAATGTCCTGCCTAAGCCAGGTGCATGGATGAAAACCTTTCAACAGTTTTTAGCCTTCCCCATGTTTGCGTCTGCGGCTTGGTTAGTCTGGGTGTTAGGCCAACAAACTGATATCAACGGCGTGTTCTCAATATTGATGGTGTTAATTCTGATCACCTTCACCCTTTGGTTATGGCAAAAGACCCGAACCACAACCATGCCCGCAAAAGCCTTTGCTACGCTAGCGTGTGTGAGCCTGCTTATTGGCGCGGGCACACAAGTACATAGGCTGTCTTCCTTTACTAATAACGCTCAAGCTTCTGCTACTAATAATGCACAAGCTGATACATCAACAAACCAATACCAAGCGTTTCAGGCGAGTACTTTGGATTCACTTCGTGAACAAGGACAAGCCGTATTTGTAAATATGACAGCTGCATGGTGCATAACCTGCCTAGCAAATGAGAAAGTAGCGCTTTCATCCGCCGAATTAGAAACATTTTTCAGTGACAACAAGATTACGTATCTTAAAGGAGACTGGACAAATCAAGATGCTGAAATTACCGAGTATCTGCAATCTTTTGGCCGAAACAGCGTGCCATTGTATGTTTTTTACCCCGCCAGAAATGGCAACGACGCGCAATCACTGCCTATTGTGTTGCCACAAATTTTAACCGTTGATACTGTGGTTGATTCAATGCAGTCAGCAATGCTCTCAACATCTTTATAATCATTTGAACCTGAGGTCCTAAGCAATGAAGAAATTAATCAACTCTTTGACTCTGCCATTACTAGGCTTGATCGCCTTAACCTTGACACCGACACTAAATGCAGCACCCAGCATTGGTGAAGCCGCGCCAGACTTTACCTTGATAGATACCAATGGAGACGAAGTAGCTTTATCTGAAATGCGCGGTAAAACTGTGGTTCTAGAATGGACCAATCACGAATGCCCGTTTGTCGTTAAGCATTATGGGTCTGGCAACATGCAAGGCTTACAAACTGAAGCCGCTACCGACGAAATAGTTTGGGTAACGGTAATTTCGTCAGCAAAAGGTAAGCAAGGCTACGTTGATGCCGCACAAGCCAATCAACTAACTAACGATCGTAATGCAGCACCGAAACATATTTTATTAGACCCCACGGGTGATCTAGGGCGTTTATACGATGCGCGCACAACGCCACACATGTTCGTAATCAGCGCTGAAGGCGAACTTGCCTATATGGGTGGAATCGACGACAAGCCAACCGCCGACAAAGCCGACATTGAAGGCGCAAACAACTACGTTCGTGCAGCATTAAGCGAAGTCAAAGCAGGTAGCCCTGTATCGATACCAACCAGCCGACCTTACGGGTGCAGCGTTAAATACGATACGTAAAATATACTGCTACCACTTAAAGCGGTCACCCTAAAAAATGACAAGTAAAAAGACCTCTCAATAGTGAGGTCTTTTTACTTGTGGATAGTCTTAAGGATAGTGACTGCTTAAACATAAACCGGCACTGATTCACAGATTTTATCTAAGGGACTCAACGTTGCCGCATAGTGTTGACCAACAACGTATGTGCATATCTGAGTAGTTTTTACATCTGTATACCCTAGCAGTTCTTGAATGGTAGATATCTCGGTCCCAGCCTCTGATAAATGAATGGCAAAGCTATGCACAAGTTAGGGTCCTCATTTGAGTACGAATCACCGACTAAATATGAGATGCTGTGTGCATGAAATGTGTCTACAAAAGTGGGAGTTAACACCGCCTTAAGGAGTCATTCTGTCTATATATATAGGGAAACCTAATGAAAATATCTCAAAAACTGCAAATACTCTATGTTTTGTGTGCTGTTGCCGGCGTAGTTGTCACTATGCATTTTAATATTCAATTTATGATAGAACATGGCGACTTTTCGCTAAGGCAGTTCATTGCAGAAAATTATGTAAACAACGCATCTGCTTCTATATCGAATGACTTACTAGTTGTTGTCGCGGCGTTTCTTATCTGGTCATTCTTCGAAGCACGCAAACTAGGTATGAAAAATTGGTGGGTATATTTGGTTCTTACGTTTGGTGTAGCAATTGCATTTTCCTTTCCCTTGTTCTTGCTCTTTCGTGAGCGCAGATTGGCTAAAATTGAAACAGCAAAGGTATAACAAAAATAGAGAACAACGTCATAGGCGGTATGGACAGGTTCACAAAGCGCCGTGCGAATGTAAGTATTACTATTAAAATGTAGCTGACCAAGTGAATTCATTACCGCCCTTCCATTACCGTTCCAAAAAGTGTGCTCAAGTCGAAATTGAACAGTTTTTTCGTGGCGGTTGGATAGGGGTTGGGCGCGCCGATATAGTTAAAGACCATGGGAATTTCATCTCCTTAGATATCGCAGGTCAAAATATTATTCTGTTACGCGACGAGTTTGGTGAGCTGCGTGCTTATGCCAATACTTGCCGTCATCGTGCAACTCGATTGGTCGATGGCAGTGGTAACTG
>CAZJWW010000216.1:0-3197 GCA_964549895.1 uncultured Gammaproteobacteria bacterium | reverse complement strand
CTGGTGGTTATTCTGCTTTTATGAAACATTGGTTGAACTCAAATAATAGTGCGTTGTCGGGTAAGCCGATTGATTTGTTAAGTTCGGTCGCGGGTCTCGTGCGGGTGAATCTGTATTTAGATGCTATGCGCGGTAAAACTTAAAGCGTGTGGGCTATTAGCTTTATAAATAATAGATGCTGCTCTAATTCGTTCTAAAACTAAACTGTCTAATTCTAAGCTGTCTAATTCCAAAACAAAGCTATTTAATTCTAAAACAAAGCTATGCGAATACCGCAGTGATGCTTGGCGTGTTGTGGAATCGCAAGAAGCGGTGGCAACATCTCAAATCGTAGATTCTTTTGCCGAGCAAGATGTATTAGAGGCAATGTTGGATGCCGCTAAGCCACAATATCGAAAAGGCACCGAAGGCCTCCACTATTTGCTAAAAACCGCATTCCGATACCCGCCATTAGAATACGGTTCGCGTTTTGGTACCCAACTAATGCCCAGTTATTTTTATGCCAGCGAAGAATTTCAAACAGCGCTTTGCGAAACGGCCTATTATCGATTCTTATTTTTAGAACACATGCAAAGCGCTTACGAAGCGCCAATTCGCTCTGAGTATTCGTTGTTTCGTGTCACCGTGGGTACCGAAAATTGTTTGGATTTAACAGCCGCTAATTTCAAAAAATTTAAGTCACAATTGGCTGATCCGCAAAGCTATCACTATTCACACAGCGTTGGGCAATGGGCTTCTGAACGGGAGCCTGCGGTCGAGATTATTCGTTTTTATTCGGCCAGAAAATCAAAGGCCGTGAATCTTGCCATAGCAGAACCTAACGCAATTCGTTCGCGCCAACCTCGTGAATTGCGGCAGTGGTTATGTCTAACCCGATGGTACGCAGAGCAACCGGAGAAAAGCAGCGTCAGTTTTCGTTCACGCGAGTCAGCTGATATTTATGAATATCAACGCAGTGAATTTTGTGATCGAGATGGGCGTTTATTAGTAGTTAAATATTAGTAGTTAAATAAATTCCCAAGTCGCGTAATGGCGGCCTTGCTAATTCTAAGGCTGGATTTAGTCTTAGCGATTTGAGATCGACATTTCTTTAATTAATTGTTGCGCGCCGTCGATCTTTTCCATCACCCAAAGCATATAACGGCTATCAACGTGAATTGCGCGTGTTATATCGTTATCGAAATCCCAATCTGAATTGACGCTCTCGATAGTGCCATCGAACACCAAACCTATCAGTTCGCCTTTGCCGTTCAATGTGGCTGAGCCAGAATTACCGCCGGTGATATCAAGGTCGGTCATAAAGTTAACGGGCACTGAGTTGATCGAATCCAGTTTATAATCACCGTAGTCAGCCGACTCAATCATGTCTAGCTGTGACTTAGGTGCGTTAAATGGCTCTATGCCGGTATCTTTCTCAACAATTCCTTCAAGAGTGGTAAAGGCGGTATAACGTAAACCATCTTTCGGGCTGCCGCCCATGACATTGCCGTAGGTAATTCGTAGATTTGAATTGGCATCAGGGTAGGCGGTAAAACCTTGTGCTTTTTGCCAGGCAATAATGGCATTCATGTATTGAGGTTCTAATAAGGCATATCGGCCTTGACGATCTTTGGATTGCTTCTCTAGAGCAATGTCTTCATCGTATATGGCGATGGCTAGCTGTATAAATGGGTCTGAATTTTTTTCAAACTCTTCGGGTGTGGCGTTCATTAGAGCCAAGCGAGTGTCGACCTCATTCAATACTGTATTGTCATAAAAGTTATCGAGCTTTTTAGAAAGCGCGCTTTCGCTAATGCCACTACTAATATCCATAGCCTTGTCGAAAGCTGATACTCGCTCAGAACTTGGCTGTGCGAGATAACCCTGTAAAAAAATTAACCACTGTGCTTTATCAACCTTTGGGTCATAACGCCGTTCAATGGCTTGCATTTTTTGTTTAATAAAAGTGATATCTCTTTCTTGAAAACCTTGCTCGCGTTCGGAATCAGGTTTTTGGTTCTCCTTCGATAGGCGATACAATTGAACGGCCGCATTAAGTAAAGATGGCCGTTTTACATTGTTATACCAATAGTTTGTGCGGCTCGCTTGGGCACTCTCTTTTGATAGTGCGTCTAGATCAGCAATGGCTGATGCAAACATATTATCTGTGTCGTTCTTAGCAACCCAGGAATTCAATTCCGCTTCGCGCTGTGAGCGCCGCTCCACTAGGCCAACGCGTTTGGCGCCCGAAATTTGGCCTCCCAAATTTTTTAAAAAATTATTCAGCCCGGCCAATCGTGATTCATACTTAATACGTGTATCGCTGCCTTCTGGAGATGCTTGTTCAATGGTTTTAATCCAATTTTCCAATAAGCTGATCCAGGTTGGATAAGTCCAATCAAAGACGTTTTCAACCGACGCTAAACGATCGTAGCGTGAAGTAGAACCAGGGTAACCGGCCACCATCACAAAATCGCCTTCCTGAACACCTTTGGATGATACTGTCAGCACGTGTTCAGGAGCATAAGGTACATTCTCTTCGGCGTATTCCGCCGACTCACCTTTAGGCGAAACGTAGGCGCGGTAAAATGCAAAGTCACCGGTGTGTCGCGGCCACAGCCAATTGTCGGCATCGCCTCCGTAGCGGCCGATAGCATCGGCCGGCGCATACACTAAGCGCACATCTTTAATTTCTAATCGCTTGTTTAATTTGTATTGGGCGCCACCAAAAAAAGACGACACCTGGCAGCGATGCCCTGCGTCTTTTTCGCACTCGGCGAGCAAAGCTTTGCGGTTGTCTTCAATGACTTTAAAACGCGCTTCACCTGAAGTTGTTTGTTGGGTTCCGTCTAGCACTTTATCAGTCACATCGGTAACTTGTTTAGTGACATAAACACGAGAACCCGGCGCTGCTGGTAGTTCTGAACTTAAGTCGCTCGCTAAAAAACCGGCTTCGAGATAATTGTTTTCTTCGGTAGAATTAAATTGAATCGAACCCCGCGCGCAATGATGATTAGTAACCACCAAACCTTGATCTGAAACAAACGATGCTGAACAGCCTCCCAAAGAGATAATTGCACCCATCGGAAACCCGGTTAAGTCACTCAGCTTGTTGGCGCTGACCTCTAAACCAGCGGCGCTTAAATCATCGTCTATTTCTGATAATTGATCTGGTGTGAACATTCCTTCTTTCGCTAAGCCCAAAGTTACTTGGCTTA
>CAZJWW010000215.1:0-3205 GCA_964549895.1 uncultured Gammaproteobacteria bacterium | reverse complement strand
ACTCGGCCTTAGGGCTAGGCGGATAAGAACGCATCTCTATACTTTCTGGATAAACAAATTCTGCTAGTTGGCCACTGATATCTTTAGGAATATCTACCAGCACCGGCCCAGGTCGCCCACTGGTGGCAATGTGAAACGCTTGTTTCATGACGTTGGAGATATCTTTTACGTCTTGCACAAGAAAGTTGTGTTTGACACAGGGTCGACTAATCCCAACCGCATCAATTTCTTGAAAGGCATCATAGCCAATCAGTGAAGTCATAACTTGGCCAGATAACACTACCATTGGTATCGAATCCATATAGGCTGTTGCTATACCTGTAATGGCATTAGTAATACCAGGCCCAGATGTAACTAGCACCACCCCAGGTTTGCCAGTCGCACGGGCAAATCCATCCGCGGCATGCGTGGCGCCTTGTTCGTGTCGAACCAGTATATGCTCGACGTCATCTTGTCGATGGAAAGCGTCATAAATATGCAACGCAGCACCACCCGGGTAACCGAATACATATTCAATACCTTCATTTTTAAGACATTTAATGACAATGTCTGCGCCCGTCAACTGCACAGTAATCTCCTGGGGAAAATGATATAAAGTTAAATCTTTAAATAAAAACTCAGAAAGCACATATTGAGCAAAGACAAAAAAAGCCTGCAAAACAGGCATCTTTAAGCAACTCTCACTCGCCCTAAATTATAAACCTCGAGGCACTAAATACAAAGCTTAATAGATTTATTTTTCAAGGGTAAAATCGCTCAGAAACCCAATAAATATAGGCACTTTTAAATAAATTAATTTAGACTATTCACGAGAATGATCCTTGTGATTTGGCGCTTAAGCACTAATATTACTTTTCGCTGGGCACAACTCGATAAAAAGTTTCACCATCTTTAATAAAACCAAGCTGATTACGAGCCCTTTCTTCTAGCGCTTCCTTGCCCTCCTTTAATTCAAATACTTCTGCCTTGAGCTGTGAGTTTCGCTGACTAAGTTTATCGTTCGACGTTTGTTCTAATGAGGTGTTTTTCTTCAGAGACCATAATTGGAATACTCCGTGACCACCAAACCACAATTGCATCTGCAGTAATATGAGCAAACAAAACAACAGGCTAGCAAGAATTTTCATGGCTCAGAACATTAGCACAAAACCACCATAACGCAATGATGGGAACACCCATCGTAGCTCAATAAAACCCTGAGCATAGTCCCAGAAAATACTAAAGCTATTAACTTTAAGCCATTGAAACAATTAGAAATTTAATATAAGCTCCGTGAATAAGTCAAAATAATTGCCAAAGCTTTGTATTACCATTGCGAAAAAAGGCATTCTAAACTAATAACAAAATAAGGAATAAGTCCGATGAATACTCTCTCTTCTAACAAACCCGCTCACCGTCAATTTCCACTATTAGGCTCGGCCGTCAAAGCTGTAATGATATGCCTCGTTGGGTTTGCTTTCTCACAGCAAGTGCACGCTCAATACGAAGTTGCCAATGCCAGTACTGCCAAAGGCAAGTGGATAGTAGGATTGAAGGCGGCGCAAGTCGAAGTTCGAGGGCTTGAGTCCGATGCTTTTGCCTTAGAAGAAGCCGATGCCTACGGTATTGTCGTTGGATATGAGTTTAATCAAAGCATTGGTAGAACAAATGGCACTGCATCGTTTGAAGTTGAAGTGCTGACTACTGATGAAACAAACATAGAAGCCCTAGACTCATCTTTTGGTGAATACGAAGCGGACATTATCAATGCATTTTTCGCGTATCGATCCTCTGGCCAAGTATTCTTCAAGGCCAAAGGTGGTATATCTTATGTCGACGCATCTACCAACTTCAATGTATTTGCTCCAGGCACAACTGGCGCGGTCCAATTTGATGATTTCTCATTTGCTGGCGGTTTTGGCGTAGGCGTACGCCTTGGCAAAGATCGTATTAAAGGCCTCATTGAACTGGAATATACTGCAGACACAGGTGACGCAGAAGTCAATATAATTAGCTTAAATGGCGCAGTTAATTTTTAAGTGCAGTTACTACAAATATAAGCATAAAAAAACCAGCTGATAGCTGGTTTTTTTATGGCCACAAATTATTCAGCTATAACTTTACAATTAAGTCGCATTCAACAAAAATGCTTACATTCTTGAGGGTCAGAGTCTTATGCGGTCAGAGTCTTATAGGTTCAAAGTCTAATAGGTTCAGAGTCTTAAATCTTCGATAATATCTTGAACGTCTTCCAATCCGACAGCAATGCGAATCAAATCGTCGGTAATGCCTACGCGCGCCTTTTCTTGGTTTGACCATCGCGCATGAGTGGTGCTGTGAGGGTGGGTAATGGTACTGCGGGTATCACCTAGATTAGCAGTAATCGAGAGTAATTCAGTCTTATCAATCAAGTTCCACGCGGCCTCTCGGCCACCATCGATTTCGAAAGAAACAATAGCTCCGCCTTTGCTTTGTTGTGAAGCGGCGAGTGAATACTGTGGGTGGCTTGGCAAACTTGGGTAAAACACTTTACTGACTGATTTATGCTCACTCAGATATTCAGCTAAAACTAAGGCATTGTCACAAGCCTGATTGACGCGCAACCCCATAGTTTCTAAACCTTTGGTAAATACCCATGCATTAAAGGGGCTCGCTGATGGTCCCGCGGTGCGCATAAAACTGGAAACTTTCTGACCTACAAATTCTTGATCTCCAACCACCGCACCACCGACACAACGGCCTTGACCATCGATAAACTTGGTAGCCGAATGCATTATTACATCAGCGCCAAATTCCAAGGGGCGCTGAAGTATTGGCGTACAAAAACAATTATCAACTACTACTTTGATATCGGGGTTAAAACTGTGTGCTATCTCAGAAATCGCTCCTATATCGCCTATCTCAGTGAGTGGATTAGTTGGCGTTTCAAGAAACACTAATTTTGTGTTTGCCTTCAATGCACTGCGCCATTGATCGAGGTCTGAGAGATCAACAAAAGTAATTTCTATACCAAAACGAGTCATCAGACTGTTTAATAGCATATAGCTAGCACCAAAAATTGAGCGCGATGACACAACGTGGTCACCTACTTCAAGTGCTGTCATACAAATACTCAACATCGCGGCCATGCCCGATGATGTCGCGACACATGAATCAGCGCCTTCGAGAACTGCTAAACGTTGCTCAAATGTTCGAACTGTAGGGTTGGTAAATCGAGAATAAACAT
>CAZJWW010000214.1:1178-3228 GCA_964549895.1 uncultured Gammaproteobacteria bacterium | reverse complement strand
CATGTCGATTGTATCGGGTGCAGTAGCTGAGCGCATGAAGCTATGGTCTTTTCTGGCCTTTGCTGTGGTGATGACCGGATTTATTTATCCTATGGAAGGCTCTTGGACGTGGAATGGCGCAGCGGTATTTGGAATGTACACACTTGGTGACCTTGGTTTTTCAGACTTTGCTGGATCAGGCATTGTACACATGGCGGGTGCTTCGGCCGCGCTTGCTGGCGTAATAGTACTTGGTGCTCGTGAGGGCAAATATTCGCCTGAAGGTAAACCTCAAGCGATTCCTGGTGCGAACCTGCCATTAGCGACGCTAGGTACCTTTATTCTATGGATGGGGTGGTTTGGATTTAACGGTGGCTCGGTACTCGCTACCGCATCGGTTGAAAATGCCAATTCGGTTGCGGTAGTTTTTATGAACACCAACGCCGCGGCTGCAGGTGGACTGATTGCCGCATTACTAACGGCTCGCGTGTTGTTTGGTAAAGCTGATTTAACCATGGCCTTGAACGGTGCTTTAGCGGGTTTGGTAGCAATCACCGCAGAACCGTCAACGCCAACTGCAATACAGGCAACGCTATTTGGCGCTGCGGGTGGCGTGCTGGTGGTTTTTTCAATATTAACGCTAGACAAATTAAAGTTAGATGACCCAGTTGGTGCAATCTCAGTACACGGAGTGGTAGGTTTGCTAGGCTTATTGCTGGTTCCAATTACTGGTTCTGCAACGTTCACGGGTCAGCTAATTGGCGCAGCAACTATTTTTGTTTGGGTTTTTGTAACAAGCTTTATTGTATGGATGATTATTAAAGCTGTAATGGGAGTTCGAGTTTCCAAGCAAGAGGAGTTCCAAGGGGTTGATATGCAAGAATGTGGTATGGAGGCATACCCTGATTTTACTAGTTAGACCTTCCTCATACCTAGTAAATTCTCTTCAAGGGGGGCCGGCGACGGCCACCCTTTTTTTTGTTGTGAAATCGTGCACAGACTCTGAAGAGATAGTTCAAGTACCGCGGTAAACGGCTGTGCATCAGCAAAATTTGAGCTTGGCGACAAAATAAACATAGGTTATGATCAATTGAAATCCATTCATCAAATGAATAGCCGTGAATCTTTCCAAGATCGACCTAAATTTATTAGTTTATTTTAGTGTGCTGTTGCGCGAAGGCAATGTGACCAAAGCGGCCGAGCATTTAGGCTTGAGTCAGCCTGCGATGAGTAATGGTCTGCGCCGTTTGCGCAAAGTGTTTAATGACCCTCTATTGGTACGCACCAGCAGTGGCATGATGCCCACCGACAAAGCCAAGGAATTACAACCTTTGGTGCATAATGTGTTGTCGCAGATTGAACTGTTTATGCAGCCGACGATTGAGTTTGAGCCCAGCAACAGCAAACGTTTGTTCCGCGTTATGGCCAGTGATTACGCAGAGACTACGCTGCTACCGAGGGTTCGCACTCGGATGGCTGAAGAAGCGCCAGAAACGGCCTTAGATATTTTAACGCCCAGTGACGTTACTTTTCAGGATATAGAAGTAGGTAACGTCGATTTAGTCATGAATCGATTCGACCAGTTGCCACAGTCATTGCATTTATCCGTTTTATGGCAAGATAATTTTTCCTGTGTTATGCGTCAGGACAATCCGTTACGAGAAGGTTTTAATTTTAAGAAATATCTCAAAGCCAATCATGTTTGGGTGAATAAAACGGGCATGGGCGTGGCAACTGGGGTCAACCCAGATGATATTCAAAAGTTAGGTTGGGTGGATATAGCCCTCAATGAGCTTGGCGAGCGCCGCAAAATAGCGGTTTATACACGGCACTATATTTCGGCGATTCAGTTAACCCAACAACAAGATCTGATTGCCACCGTGGCCACTCGATCCACGCATTTGGTTGATCACTTTGAAAACCTAGCGATTGTGCCGGCTCCATTTGCGATTCCAGATATTGAGTTGCACATGGTTTGGAGCCCGCTGTTGCACCATAATATTGCGCACAAGTGGTTTCGCAATGTTATCCGCGATGTGGCTAATGAAATTCACGCTGAGGAAATCGCCAA
>CAZJWW010000214.1:0-1078 GCA_964549895.1 uncultured Gammaproteobacteria bacterium | reverse complement strand
AGTGCCAATAACTAAGCCGTGCCAATTAAGTGTGCTATAGTTTCCATCATTAACGTAATGCTAAAGGATTAGTGTTTGTTGAATAAACTATTTTAACGTTCTATTTCAGACAGGGATTTGTCAAATGAATGAATCAACAAAAGTTGTAATACAAGCGTCGGCCGAACCCAGAGGTTTAGCCATGATCAACACTCGCACTGTGGTGGGCGTAACAGCATTGCCCGTGACGGTTGAGGTGCATCTAGCCAACGGGTTACCGAGTTTTTCTACCGTGGGATTACCAGAAACCGCGGTCAAAGAAAGTAAAGACCGAGTGCGTGGCGCTATTTTAAACTCAGGTTTTGAATTTCCAGCCAAACGTATTACCGTCAATCTGGCTCCAGCGGACCTACCGAAAACGGGCGGGCGCTTTGACTTACCCATCGCCATCGGAATTTTAGTGGCATCGGGGCAACTGCCTAATGTCGACCTCAATGGTTACGAAATGATCGGAGAGTTGGCGCTTAATGGGCGTCTGCGCCAAGTGTCTGGGGTATTGCCTACCGCACTAGCCAGTGGCGCAGCTGATCGACAATTAATTGTACCGAATGAAAATGCACAGGAAGCCAGTTTAGCTGAATGCACCAAAGCCATATGTGCCGATCACCTATTGATGGTTTGCCAGAATTTAGTGGGTCAGACCGAGATGAGTTTTTGCAACAGACCCGCTGCTACTTTCTCCCAAGTTGCCGCTTACCCCGATTTATCTGATGTCAAAGGTCAGCAACAGGCGAAGCGAGCGCTAGAGATTGCCGCTGCTGGCGGGCACAGCGTATTGTTTATTGGCCCTCCAGGCACGGGTAAAAGTATGCTGGCGTCGAGATTGCCAGGAATACTGCCAGAGTTAAACAATGATGAAGCATTGGCGAGCGCCGCCATTCAATCGGTCACTAACGGCCAGTTTGACATTGGTGATTGGAAACAGCGCCCCTACCGTAGCCCTCATCATTCGGCATCATCAGTGGCGTTAGTAGGCGGGGGTTCATACCCTAAGCCTGGTGAAATATCTTTAGCCCACAATGGAATACTATTTTTGGAT
>CAZJWW010000213.1:0-3288 GCA_964549895.1 uncultured Gammaproteobacteria bacterium | reverse complement strand
TAAATAATCGCGCATATTGTTTACCTTTTATTGTGCCAACCTAAGGGCAATTAAATCCTGCTTATTTAATCGCGGGAGTCTAGCATCGAATGTGGTTTAATACACGCTTATGACACAATTCAGTAGCACTTTTTATTGCCATGATTAATCGTCTGCCCAGTTGGCTATTTTTAAGCCTCGCTATGCTTATCATGGGCCTTGCTCTATTCCCCGTATTAAGAGCAGTCTTAGGTATCGATGATCAAATCGAAATACAATTTTTAACGGTCGTATCTTTGTTAGTAGCGGGTCTAATGTGTGGCCTAACTGCCATGTTATTAATGGTTAAACGCCAACCCAATCTGCAAAATTACAGCAACTCTCCAACCGAACATGGGCAATTCGAAAACACTACTGCGGCAAAGCTGCATGCCTCTGGTCTGTTGTTATTTACTGGCATACCATTGGCCAATTTTCTTGTCTGCTTTTATCTGTGGGTGAATTGGCGAAACCGATCTTCTTATCTAGACTATCAAGGGCGTGAAGCCATTTGTTTTCAAATAACCATTTATCTTTATTTATTAATGAGCCTATTTATGGCCTACGCCATTATTGGCGCCTTTGCCTTTCCATTGCTATTGCTCTTTCACCTAGTGGCTACTCTGTTTGCGGTCATTTATGCCTTGCAAGGCAAAGCTTTTCGCTATCCTGCCAACATCACGATCATCGCTAGAACACCTGCATCAATGGATCGAGGCAATACTACTTAACTATGCTAATTGAACCACTATGCTAATGAACTACTGCGCTAATTGAACTATTTATATTTGCGGGGCCGCTTAAAGGATGTTCATCACGTCTGCGGCACGCTCAATGGTGTCGGCAATATCGTTTTCGCTATGCGTAATTGATACAAAACCGGCTTCAAACGAAGACGGCGCTAAATATACTCCCCGCTCCAACATGCCGTGGAAAAATTTATTAAATCGTTGACTATCGCAGGCCATAGAATCATCAAAAGATTCAACTTTTTCAGCTTCGGTAAAGAAAACCCCGAACATGCCACCCACCCCATGTGCAGCCAGCGGAATATCGGCGCTTTGCGCAACATTTTTTAAGCCAAGAATAAGACTCTTAACCTTAACGGTTAGATTTTCATAAAAATTTGGCGCGGACAGCAACTCTATGGTTTTTAAACCCGCTGCCATCGCTACTGGGTTGCCCGACAAGGTACCCGCTTGATAAACAGGGCCATCTGGCGAAATATGATTCATAATTTCGGCCTTACCACCAAAAGCGCCAACCGGCATGCCGCCGCCAATAACCTTACCTAGGCAAGTTAAGTCTGGCGTAATACCGTATACACCTTGTGCACCTTGTAAGCCAACCCTAAACCCGGTCATTACCTCATCAAAAATCAAGACGCTACCGTATTGATCACAAACTTTACGCAGTCCCTCTAAAAACCCTTCTTTGGGGGCAACAAAATTCATATTGCCCGCGATCGGTTCCACGATAATAGCGGCAATTTCTTCACCAAGCTCGGCAAACAGTGCCTCTACTTGCTCTAGATTATTAAATTGCAAAGTCAATGTTTGCTCAGCTAAAGCTGTTGGCACCCCGGGCGAAGTGGGTACGCCAAAAGTTAAAGCACCAGAACCCGCTTTTACCAGCAAACTGTCTGAGTGGCCGTGGTAGCAGCCTTCAAACTTAACGATTTTATCTCGTTCGGTGAAGCCTCTCGCTAAGCGTAAGGCGCTCATCGTCGCTTCGGTGCCAGAACTGACCATACGAACCTTGTCTATGCTCGGAATCATCTCGCATATTTTTCTAGCCAAACTGGTTTCAAGTTCAGTGGGCGCACCGAAGCTCAGACCATTTTCAGCCGCGTCCTGCACCGCCTTAATCACTTCAGGGTGCGCGTGTCCTAAGATCATTGGGCCCCATGAACCTACATAATCAATATATTGGTTATCATCAGCATCCCAAAGATAAGCACCTTTTGCTCGTTGCATAAAGATCGGTTCGCCACCGACGCTTTTGAAAGCGCGCACTGGCGAGTTAACGCCGCCTGGAATAAACTGCTGTGCTTGTTGAAATAGAGATTCAGTCATAGGGTGTTTACTGCTTATGTGAGTCGGTAATCAGATTGCCACGGCGATATCGTGCTCGCAATGTCCAAAGAGCCAATAAATAACTATTAATTACGCTTAATATTTGCTAGGGATCGCCTATTTAAGATGGGGAAAATGATTTGTTTTGATTTCGAATAAGCAATAAAAAAGGCGCTGTAGCGCGCCTTTCTGTATCAAGAAGGTTTGTATAAAACCTATTTTTTTCCGTAACGACTCTTAAAGCGACCGACTCGGCCCTCAGTGTCCATTACTTTCTGCTTGCCAGTGTAAAACGGGTGGCATTCAGAACAAATTTCTACGTGTAATTCTTTCCCCAAGGTGGAACCAGTTTTAAATTGATTACCGCAAGCGCAAGTAACTTCTATTTCGCCGTAATCTGGGTGTGTATCTGCTTTCATGATTTTCTCCAATATTGAGAGATCGGGTTCGCGATTTTGCACGAATCCTTCTCAGGGCTGCGGATATTAGGGTAAAGCTATACGCAATTCAAGCCTAATAAAGCATTATTTTGCGTTGTGCTTCGGGTCTTTGTTATTGCAGGCATCTTTACCACGGTCGTCATTTCTTCTAGCGTTAGTATAACAATCAGCTAGTTTACAAAAATCCACTACGCCTAGGGTCTCGGCTCTAGCCGAAGCGTCAATATCAAGCGACTCAATCTGCTCAAAATCAACAAAGCCCTTGAGGGTATTGCGCAACGTTTTGCGGCGCTGTGAAAACGCTTGTTTCACTATGCTCGAAAAATCAGCATGATCTGTCACATCATAAGACGCGTTCTTTGTTAACGGGATCAGACGGGCGATAGCTGATTCCACCTTGGGTGCTGGGAAAAATGCCGTCGCAGGTACATTAAATAAATGCTCAATCGCATAACGCTGCTGCAACATAACCGACATGCGCCCATACTGCTTGTTCCCCGGCGTGGCTACCATACGTTCTATTACCTCTTTTTGTAACATCACGACTTGTGCCTTGAGTGCGTCGGCGTATTGCATTAAATGAAATAGTACCGGGCTGGAAATATTGTAGGGTAAATTGCCAATAACCTTGATGGGCCCATCAACACTACTAAGAATGCACTGCAAATCAAATTTCAACACATCCTGTGCATGTACCACCAGCGAGCCCTGGGATTCGCTGCGCTGCTGCCAATAACGCACTAAATCACGGTCAA
>CAZJWW010000212.1:0-3324 GCA_964549895.1 uncultured Gammaproteobacteria bacterium | reverse complement strand
CAATTTCTGCTAGGTAACGTGGTCAAGTCCTATTTTTTGTCAACTAATGATTCAGCTTATTACTACTCTAGCATGATGCAATACAAAACAGTCGCTATCTACTTAAAACACGATAGGCCGCGAACGTAATCAAGGTAGCAATAAACGCATACACAGCAGAGCTAGCGGCTAGTGTGTTGATAGTAAAGCCATGATCGATCAGCCACCCAAGCACAATCGGTGAACTCGCTGTCATGATCATCATAGCGAATGTGCCAAGAGATTTGATAGCGGCAAAGTTTTTGTTGCCGTAGCGCTCGGCAAAGTAGGGCGCGCCGAGCGCCCCTTGTGCGCCTGTTGAGATTGCCATTAACAGCATAAATGCCGCCGCCACCCAAAGGTTATCTGAGCTGCTTAATATTAACAGGCCTATGCCAACTGGCAGACTGACCCACGGTGCCAGTCGTATTGCGCCTATTTTGTCGGACAAGCTACCTACACCAAGCATGGTCACCATGCTTGTTATGGAGAATAAAACGTATAAGCCGGCCCACCAGCCCAATGCCCAGCCCTTAGATTCAACTAAGTGAATTTGATGAAACATAAACCCCGTATAGAGCATTGAGTTTGACATGAGCCCAGGTATAAACAAATAAAAAAATGGGTCGCGAATTACTTCTGCTCGAGTCCATTGGCGTTGATCACTGACTATCGGAGTCTCGTTATCTGCGGTTCTAATTAGATTGGATGTAACGCGCTTGTAACGAGTGCTGCTAAGCAAAAGCAAGCTCAAACACGGGACAATAAGAACTAAGCCTGCTCCAATGAAAAGCCAGCTAGTGCGCCATGAAACCAAAGTTATTAGTAAAAATATGATGCTCGGCATAATCGCTTCAGACGCCGAGTAGCCCATAGTAGATAGTGCATTCGCTTTGGCTTTGTGTTCATTTAAGTGGCGGATCATTGTGGTTGACGCCGTCATGGAAGTTAAGCCTTGGCCAAAATGTCGAAGCAGTAAAATAGAAACAAACAACATAAATACAGTATAAGACTGCGACAGCAATAGACCACCAAGAGCAAGCGAGGCACTCACGCAGATGGCCACCTTATGGAGAGGGAAGCGGTCAAGTAAACTACCAGTGCGTAACAGAAGGAAAGCGCTGAGCAAGGTGGCTGCTGAGTAAATCGTACCAAATTCGCCGTGACTCAAGTTTAAGGCGGATCGAATTTCTCCCCCAAATAAAGAGATAAAATAAGTTTGCCCTGGGCTAGAACAAAACATTAAACCAAAGCCGAACAGCAGTATGCGCCAATCGCTTTTAATTAGTGGGAAAAAGGAATTAATATTTGCCTCGCTAACGCGCCGTTACAGGACTGAAGTGCGCTGCATTTAAAATTTGAATTTCTATGGGGGATTTTTGGTGATAAGTGTCCAAATACTTATTGTGGATACTCTAGCATGATGCGATACAAAACGATTACTAATTTCTTAAAGTGGATAGCTCTGACTATAGAGCTTTTTATCAGCTGCAAAGCAAATGGCAACTACAATTATACAACTGGCCAAACGGCCATTTGGAAGCGGAGGACTTGTGCGCTATGCTGAGATTCTATATTTAAGTATAGAAGGAGATGGAGACAAGAAAGTCGTATTCGCGATAACAAATGAGAATCTCTTGTCGTCGATCACTTTTTTCTTTCAAGGATAACGATATGACAAATTCTAAATACAGATCTGTAGTCGCTAAGATTTTGCCTCTTTTGATGCTGGTGCAATTGGCAGCCTGTTCTACTGTGGACCGCGATATTCAAACTCCAACAGGACCCCAAGCGATCATTGAAGGTCCGCTGGATATTCTTCGGGTTGTGAGAAAAACCACAACGTCGGGTAACCGTGAAAACGCTGGAACCATTTTTACAGAAAATGTACTCGTTAGTTGTCCCAGTTTCACACAAATCGTTATTCCCTCAATCCAGAATTTGACTTACGGTTTTGGTGAAATTATGCCAGAAGATTTGAGTAGCCAGGATCCCGTAACTGGCGCAATAAATGTCACTATCGATGCTGACCAACGGCCACTAGGAGTCACTCAATCAGAGATAACAGTGGTAGATATTGATTCTCCAGACAGTTCAGGTGAGCAGCGTGTGACACTCAGGGTCAGAGCAATTCTAAGTGATGATAACGCTGATGATCGTTGGTTTTGGGTTGGGACTTACCATGTATTATGTTTAGGCGCGGCTGAGCAATAAAATAAGGAGCCAAACCTTATTTTTTAATTAGCGGCTACGTTATTAAGGCGGCATAACAAATAACTACTAAAGGGGCCGATGTCAAACAAGCATTGTCGCTTATTTGCTGTATCCGTTAAACCATGGCAGGTTCAACTTGACCCCAAAATTTACGTAAGGTTATGAGTTTGAGTGCGGCCTCTAACTTAGCTGCGGCAGGTAGCTGGAGCGTAACGCGATCCAATTGGTGCGGTACAAGTCCACCGAACGCTACTATTTGCCGCTACTAACACGCCAGTAAGTTGCACAGTTACCGCTTCGCCAACATTATCTTCATTGGCGGTTAAGGTAATCATGCCGGAATCACCGTCCGACGCATACTCAACATTCTGCACGTACTCGCTGGTAAGGCACACGTCGATCATGGCGTCTTTACCATCGGTGGGCATGCTTCTATTAAACGCCGCGTATTCTGCAATGGCTGAGCGACTGGTTGTTGCAGCAACTATAACAGCAGAAACGCGAGCACGCGTGCTGAAGTCTGTATAGGCGGGTATTGCGATAGTGGCCAAAATGCCAATAATCGCTAAGACCATCATTAACTCGATGAAAGTGAACCCTTTTACTAAAGCGTTGTTGGAGTGTGTTTTTATTTGTTTTACTGAAGTGCTGTTGGGGAGTGTTTTTATTTTTTGATACATCTTACTACTTTTAAAAACCTAATTTTATTTTGTTATTTTTCTTTGTATAAAGCGCTAACTTCTTTTTTTTATTCTTGCTGCTTTTTTATTGGTGTATCCCGTAAAAAAGATGGCGTATAAATAAAAATGTGTTGCAGGTGTGTTAGCACCTTCTACAAAACTTATAACAAAATCATGATAGACCCATAATCTGAAATGTTAAAATGTGTAAACTCCATAAATTGTTGATAATAAAAAAGAAAATCAAATTAGTCCACGGTGGCAAAATTTGTTGCGAGGTGACAATAGTCGTCATATCTCAAATCTTATTGTTTATTAATAAGTGACAGTCAATTTTCTTTCAGCGGGATGAAAATGATTGCTGCGAGGGTGGCTCCAGTTTTTAACAAATGAGACGCGTAATTAAAGGGGT
>CAZJWW010000211.1:0-3344 GCA_964549895.1 uncultured Gammaproteobacteria bacterium | reverse complement strand
TACAATAAGAAAGCGAGAACAAAATGCCGTGGGAGAAATCATTTCGTGAAGAAGATGCTATTCACGACGCTATGATGTTGTTCTGGGAGAAAGGTTACGAATCTACTTCGATCTCTGACCTGCTCACCAGGCTTGGTATTAACCGAGGCAGCCTTTACAATGCCTTTGGCGGAAAAAAGAAATTGTTCACAAAGGCCCTCGCCAAGTATGACAAAGAAATTCGTCACACATCACTGGCAAAACTTGAGGCCTTAGACGACCCAGTAAAAGCCATAGAAATGCTTTTCGATAACGCGGTCTCTGAAGCAGTTATTGACAAGCAGAAAAAGGGCTGCTTTTTAGTGAACACCTCCTCTGAGATATCCGCTCACGATCAAGACGTCATTGAAATAACACGCCAAGGCATGAACGAATTTGTGGCCTTTTTTCGGCGTTCTATAGAAGTGGGGCAAGCACGCGGTGAGATACGAACGAACCTAGTTCCTCATGCGGCCGCCAGAAAGTTACTCGCCCTAGTTTCCGCAATTCGACTGCTCGGGCGAGGTATATTTGAGGAGTCTGATCTACAAATTATCGCTGATGAGGCCAAACGGACGATACGCAATAGTTAACACAGTGAAAGTAACCTGAATCTGATAGCAAGGCTTAGCTCGTAAATCAAGTGCGGCTTAAGTCCGCCCATATACTTAAGCTGCATCAGAATCGGGCTAAATTTTTCGCCACCGCCATTTAATTTAGCTTTCACAACTGGTCAGCCTGACATTCTCAGACTAATTGTTATAAGATAAACTAATTACCATTCCAATAAGCTACGAAGCATATTCAGAGCGCCTTCGGGTACCGTCACAAAATACGACTCCTTGAGCTCTTTGAAAATGTGTTCAGACTATATATTTTACTAACTTATCCCCCTTCAGAGGACATAACATGTTTACTTATTACGACATTGACGATGCACCCGCAGAATCAAAACCTTTTATGGAAAAAGCCAAAGCAGCCGTCGGCATGGTGCCCAACTTACATCGTGTTTTAGCTGAAGCGCCGGTAACTTATGAATCTTATTTATCGGTATACGGTCTGTTTACTAGTAAGGCGACACTCAGCCCGGTAGAGCAACAAGTGGTCATGATGACTTCAAACTTCCAAAACAATTGTCACTATTGCGTGCCAGCTCATTCATTTGCGATGAAACGAGCAAAAATGCCAGATGAGGTGATTGAGGCGTTGCGTGAAGGCACAGACATACCTGACGCTAAGCTGCAAGCATTGCATGTTTTTACAAAAGAGGTTATGGACAAGAAAGGTCACGTAGGTGACGAGCGCCTAAACGCCTTTTTAGCAGCTGGCTATGAAAGACGCCATGCGCTAGAGGTAATTTCAGGACTGGCTGCAAAACTTATTTCTAACTTCTCGAATGCGCTCGCCAATGTAGAAGTAGATGATGTATTGAAGCCAATGGCGTGGACTCACCCATCCCAACGGTAACGTTGAAGCGCTGAGGTAATCTATCGTAAATACGATGCGGCTTTTGTATCTCTTCATGAGATAAAACGCCATTCAGCCACACAAATGCTGGCGCCTAACGAACTGACAAAACATCACGAGGGCATAGAGTTAGGGCGTGATGTTAAACACAGTGTGTGAGGTTCTATTGTCTTTGCAAGCTGCAGGTCTACAGGCCGTGATAGTATTGCGTTAACTTCTATAACTGGATTATTTACTATGAGTGCAATGAAACTAACTGCGGGCCAACCCTTCCCCGTGATAAAGCTAAATAAGTTGGGTGGAGGCGAGATTGATCTATCCAAACCGTCAACTTCGCATGACTGGCGGGTCGTCGTTATCTATCGTGGTAAGTGGTGTCCCTTTTGTACCGAGTACCTACTTGAACTAAAAGAGTTGCTTAGTGAATTCAATGAGGCCGGTATTGAGATCATCGCTGCATCGGCTGATACCGAAGATTGGGCGCAAGAACACGCCGATAATGTAAAACCAAATTACGATGTTGGCTATGGTTTGACTCCGGAACAAATGGAAACCCTCGGACTGTATATTTCTAATCCACGATCAGAGGTCGAATCCGATCACCCGTTTGCGGAACCCGGCTTATTTGTCATAAACGATAGTGGTCAAGCGCAAATCATCGATATTTCAAATATTGCGTTTGCACGCCCTGACCTCAAAACACTGTTGCGGGGATTAAACTACATACGAGCCCCTGGAAACAATTATCCAGTTCGTGGCACGTACTCTTCAACCAGCTAAGATTTAGTTGACAGAAACAAAAGCAGACGTACACAGTATTAGGTAACGTCTTTACGCTGAAAATATCACCATAAACCTTGTTCCTACTCAAATGAAATCTTCCACTATACAAACGATTGCCAGTCACAACTTTAAGCGGTTTTGGGTTGCTGGTTTGTCACTTGGCGTATTACTGATAGTCGGTAATATCGGGTTAATGATCGAGTCGTCACCAATGGGAATTTTCGATCATCAAAAAGCCGCCACCGCAGCCAACGTGGATTCCATCCAACTGGGTTGGAAACAGGCCGGCTTACTTGGATTCGCTAAAGTAAGCATGATTGTCGACTTGATTTTTATCGGTATTTATTTTTTCGGTGCAAGCTGCGGCGCAGTGTTAATGCTCGCGGATAATCGTGCACTCATTAAACGAATAGGTGTCTTAGTCATGGTCGGTGCTTTAACCTTTATGGTGACTGACTACATCGAAACAATTCTTCAGACGATTCAATTATTCCAAATGCAGGGCGATAATGGTTTAGCAAGTACTGCCAGTAACATGGGGGCGGTTAAAGTTTCTGGGATGATTATGTCCGTGCTAGGCATATCAACTAAACTGGTATTAGATAAACGAGTAAATCGGCCATAGCTTTTTTGTATAAAAGGAGGTCACACGCCCCCAAAAAGCACTCAACAGAGAATATAAATATGACTGACCCCACCACTTATACACCCCCTAAAGTTTGGGAGTGGAACTCTGAAACCAACGGTGAGATGTCGAAAATAAATCGCCCTACTGCTGGTGCTACGCACGAGACAGAGCTACCGGTAGGCAAACACCCGATGCAACTTTACTCCAAGGGCACCGCAAACGGCATCAAAATAACAGTGATGCTGGAAGAGCTGCTGGCGATCGGTAAAACCGGTGCCGCTTATGATAAGCACGTCATTGAAATCTTCGATGGAGAACAATTCGGCAGCGGTTTCGTAGCGATAAACCCTAATTCCAAAGTTCCTGCGCTGATGGATCACAGCACCCAACCAACAACGCGAATATTTGAATCGGGCGCAATACTGTTGTATCTGGCGAAAAAATTCGA
>CAZJWW010000210.1:0-3414 GCA_964549895.1 uncultured Gammaproteobacteria bacterium | reverse complement strand
ATGAGCAAGTTGGTGTTCGATTGGGTCTGCGTAACGATAAAACTACATGGACCTTTTTCATCGATAACCTAACGGATGAAATTGCGAATTTGGCCGACAACCGCTCATTAGCGGCTGAAACGCCAGGCCGTAGTCGTTTTGTGGTTAGTCGTCCTCGAACTATTGGGGTTCAATTTAATCATAATTTCTAATCTGTTTTAGAGTAGCGAAGACAAAATACTGGCTCCCGGTTAGCTAAGCGGGTGGCCAGTATTAAACTGAGAAAGCCGTATGACGATAAACTCATACGGCTTTTTTTGATTAATTAACGTTTACGATTTACTTAGGAGGAACTGACTAAAAGCGTATGCGTAAACTTTCGATGTTTTTATGTTGTTTGCTGCTAGCTGCCTGCGACTCGCAAAGCACTAAATCTAATAGTGATGCGGCTACTGAAACGGCCAACAAAGTAGTGGAGCAGTCTCAGTCTTCGTTAACCTTTGCACAACCGCTTATTGAGTTAAGTGCGGTAGAAGTGTTGCCGATACTTAAGTCTGGTGAGGTAAGTGTGCAAGACTATATAGAAGCCTTGCTGCAACAAACACAAAAATATTCAGAATTAAATGCGTTTATCAGTCTACCGCAAGATCAAGTGCGCGCAGCGGCCAAAGCGGCTGATGATCGACGTGCAGCTGGTGAGCGTTTGGGCCCATTGTTTGGTATCCCCATTTCATTAAAAGATCTAATCGTAACCAAAGATATGCCAACTACTTTTGGAACCAAAAAGTTTGCGGGTTTCCATGGTCGTAAAAATGCGCACATAGTCGACATGCTTGAAGATGCGGGCGCTATTATTTTTGGCAAGAATAATGCACAAGAATGGGCCTTCGGTTCGACTGGTTACAATTCGCATTACGGCCAACAATTGAACCCTTACGACACCAGTCGTATTGCAGGTGGCTCCAGTGGGGGCGGTGTTGTCGCAGTCGCAGCTCGTATGTTACCAATTGCCATTGGCTCAGACACCGCGGCATCTATTCGAGTACCCGCGGCTTACACAGGTTTGTATGGCCTGCGGCCTACAACTGGGCGTTATGATACCAGCGGTGTTGCGCCATTATCTCCAACGCTAGATACAGTAGGGCCTATGACACGCTCGGTTGAAGACCTGGCGTTGATAGATACGGTGCTCACTGGTCAGACCGCTCAGCTTGAGGAAGTTGATTTAAAAGGCTTACGCTTAGGCGTCCCCGGCGCGTTTTTTGACTATGGTGTTAGCAAAGAAATGCGTGAGAAGTTTAATGTCTTGTTACAACAGCTGCGCAGTGCTGGCGTGGTTTTGATTGAGGCCGATTTAGCTGATGCACAAACCCTGTACGACCAAGGTTTGTACCCCATACTGTTCCATGAAACACACCCTTCGGTTTCCGCTTTTTTGGCGGAGTGGGGCGATGGGTCAACCATAGATGAATTACATTCTGAACTGGGCGCTGATATAAGAGGTATGTGGGACCAACTGGTTATGCCTGGTGCGCCAGGGGCAATACCCGCAGACGTCTATCAAGCGGCTATAAATAAAGCTCGCCCTGGAATGCAGGCAAGCTATCGTGAGTATTTTACTAAAAATAAGGTCGATGCCATGTTATTTCCAGCTACCGCTAGTGCGGCACCAAAAGCTAAACCTGACAATCCACAAGAAACCGTTATTGACGGTGAGACAGTATCCATTTTTATCAATGATCACAATTCCAGTCCAGGTGCTTTAGCTGGCCAGCCTGGGGTCGTATTGCCAATGGCGCTTAATGCAGATGGCTTACCTCTTGGCGTATCTTTAGATGGCAAGCAAAACCAAGATCGAGAGTTATTAGCAATAGCTAAAGCCATAACAAAAGTCATCGAGCCATTAGCTGCTCCTGAGTTGTGACTATGGCTATTTATCGCAATTTCAATAAAACAGTCTCAGCTAATAATCTAGTCTGAATTGATGATGTCAAAAATGACTATTTAACCTTAAACTTGACGATATATTGTGACCATAAATAAAAAACCATCGACAATAACCACAGAATACAGACCGTGAAACAGAGACCAAGAAATATCATGGAATTGAAACTAGCTCGGCAGTTGATGATAGTGATAGCAATGGCTGCCATCATCTCGGCTTGCTCTGACTCTGGTAACTCTGAGTCTAACAACTCTCAATCTTTCAATTCTGAGTCTATCAAGAAAGCAGAAACCACCGCAGTTGCGCAGCCAGCGGCGGCTTCCGATACGACCGAAGTTAAAGGCCCTGAAATTACCGGGGCCGATGTAGCACATCCAAGTGAAAAGCCGGTGGTCCAAGCAAATGGCGAACTACCACCTTTACCAATTGAAGAAACCGGGCGCGTCGCGACACTACCGGCCAGTTACCCCGAAACCTGGGTGATGATCGATGAAGCGAGCTTCTTCAGTATGTTCGGGGGTAAGGTTATTGTGCTTGACGTGGCGGAAACTAAGCAACCAAAACGGATTAAAGGCTTAGTCCCTAAAAATTTGCTCGGTAACTTTACTCAATCCAAAACACGCGGTGAGTTTTATGTATTAGAGACTTTTCATGCACGTGGTGGGCGCGGGCCGCGCGAAGATGTGTTAGCAATATACGATAAAAAAACTTTGTCGATAAGCAAAGAAATCGTTTGGCCGAAACCAAATCGTATGCAGGCCTTACCAGAGAGATACGCGATGTCTCTTTCAGGCGATGAAAAGCTTTTGTATGCTTCCAATTTTGATCCTGCCGCTTCATTCAATGTAATCGATCTTGATTCGCGTGAGATTGTTGCTGAGATTGCTACTCCTGGCTGCGTGATGACGTTTCCGGTGGGTAATCGTGGCGTAGCGTCCTTGTGCAATAACGGCAGTATTCTCAGTACCACGCTAAAGGCCAACGGAACCCTTGCTAAGCAAAGTCGCAGCAAACCATTTTTTGATACTGACGCAACACCTATTTTTGAACATGCCGTTTATATCGATGGTATTGCTTACTTCCCGAGCTTCAAAGGTTTATTGCATGGCTTCGATATGAGCGGAGAAGAGCCTAAATATTTAGGCAGCTGGGACATGCTCTCCGAGGAAGATAAAAAAGGTAATTGGCGCCCCAGTGGGCTGGGTCTCAACGACTTTGACGACAATGGTATGATGTACACAATTTTTCAGCCAGATGGCCATGAAGGCTCGCAGACCCACGGCGGAACTCAGGTTTGGGTATACGATGTTGCCAAAAAGAAGCGGGTACGAGTGATTGAAACGCCGAATTGGGCCATTTCGATTTCGGTAACGCGTGGTGATAATCCATTATTGGTTGTCACAAATGGTGATTTGGCATTGGACGTATTCAATGCAAAAGACGGCAGCTTTATTCAAACTGTGAGTGATTTCGGTAACGTGACTCCGCTA
>CAZJWW010000209.1:0-3448 GCA_964549895.1 uncultured Gammaproteobacteria bacterium | reverse complement strand
GGGTAGTTTGTAGTTAAATTTCAAAAATAGTTTCAAAAAAGCAAAGTTTCATATTCACAATCTAAGAATACATTACTTTATGTAATTATCCTACATTAATTAGCATTAAATGTAGTTTATAAACATATAAAAGTGCTCACTAAACCTATTCAGCAATTTTTATATCAACTCTGATTAACAATTCCGCTATTATGAAACTTTATTACAATAAGGAATTAAGAGCAGACAGGCGATGACCATACAGAGTTCATTATTGCAATTGATGGATAGCGACAGCGTTCGTCTTAGCAAGTCAGATAAAAAACTAGCGTTAATTATTAAAGAAGACCCACGTGCGGTTATACATCTTTCGATAGCATTACTCGCTTCTGAAGCAGGGGTAAGCGAACCAACGGTTAATCGCTTTTGTCACAAACTGGGCTGTAATGGCTACCCAGACTTTAAACTCCGCTTAGCTCAAGAAATCTCTTCAAACGGGCAGCTATTTGTTGAGAACATGAGCCGCAATGACGACAGCGTTAAGATCATTAAAAAAATTATGGGCGCTATTCAGGGCAGCTTGCAGTCACTCAGTAATTCGATCGACCCGAACACTTTAAATGATGCTGCAGAGGTTATTAGTAAATGCAAAACCGTGAATTTTTTTGGCATGGGCGCTTCGAGCTCAGTGGCACTCGATGCTCAGCACAAATTCTTTCGCTTTGGCATGCCGGTGATAGCGCATACCGACTTCATAAACCAACGCATGATTTGCTCAATGTTGCATAAAAAAGATGTGGCCATATTTATCTCTTACACAGGCCGCACAGAAGCGATGATTACCAACGCCGAACTGGCAAAAAAATGCGGTGCTACTGTGATTGGTATTACCGCGCAAGGCGCACCATTATCAAAAAAATGTGACTTTGTATTGAACGCGAATACGGTTGAAAATACTGATCTATTTACGCCAATGACCTCTCGCATTATTCATTTAGCGGTGGTTGATATGCTTTCAACCAATGTAGCATTGAAACTCGGTGAGCGCGTGGAAGACAATATCAAGGCAATTAAAACCAGCCTTGCGACTACCCGTACTGAAAACCGCTACTAAACTGAATCATGTTGCACCGAATTCGTATTGTATTGGTGCGCACTTTTCATGCGGGTAATATTGGCTCCGCCGCTCGTTCAATGAAAACCATGGGGCTGAGTGATCTCTGCTTGGTCGCACCCAAAGACTTTCCCTCCCTAGAAGCCAATAAAATGGCCGCTGGAGCGGAAGCTATGCTGGACAACGTACGCGTGGTTGATTCACTGCCAAAAGCCATTAGCGATTGTACTGTGGTGGTAGCCAGCACCGCCAGGCCCAGAGGTTACGATTTACCACAGCTACCACCAACGCAAGCCGCAGAAATGCTCGTAAGTCATGCCGAAACATCACCGGTCGCATTGATATTTGGCCCCGAACGAATGGGTTTGCACAATGACGATATTCGTTACGCAAAATATCGCGTTACTATTCCTGCTAACCCTGAATACAATTCACTGAATATGGCTGCAGCGGTGCAAACGCTGAGTTATGAAATCTACAAAGCGTTTTTGTTACGGCAAGAAACAAAGCCTTTATCGAAGCAAGAAGTCGATACCAAAGCATTGCGCGAACTCCCTAGCTCAGATGATATTGAACGCCTTCACACACACCTTGAAAAAGTTCTGCGTCAAATAAATTTCTTGCGACCGCATCAAGGCGAAACACTACAACGAATTCATCACTTGTTAGCACGGGCTGAACCCGATATTTTAGAGCTGAACATATTAAGGGGTATTCTGCGTGCGATTGAAAAAACTCTTCATTCTGAAGCGAACAGTCCTGAGAATAAGCAGCCTTGAGAACGGCGGTTCAAAAGCATAACATCTATTATTTACTGCTAAGATTTCACTGATGGAATTGCACTCATTTATTTCAAGCTTAGCCTCACCCACGGAGCTATCAACATTAGCCTTTTACAGTTTGGTCTTACTGAGTTGTGTTACTTCGATGATCAGCGCCTCAATGGGTATTGGTGGTGGGACTGTATTATTGGCGGTTATGGCACAAGTCATTCCTATCAAGGCCATTATCCCAGTGCATGGTGTAGTACAACTCGGTTCCAACTTTGGTCGGGCTATGATGTTAATGCCACAGTTAAATTGGCACTTGGCGAGTTGGTTTTTATTGGGCAGTTTGGTCGGCGCGTTGGTGGGTGGGCAAATTGTTGTGTCCTTGCCCGTAACGATCCTCAAGGTAACGTTGGGGGTATTTATTTTGTACTCAGTTTGGGGGCCAAAACTATCGAGATTAAGCGGTAATACGCGAGGTTTATTGGGCGGTGGCTTTTTATCTACATTGCTCACCATGTTTGTGGGAGCAACCGGACCATTTGTCATCGCGATTTTACGATCATTTGAGCTTTCACGCACCGCCCTAGTATCCACCAGCGCTGCCTGCATGGTTATTCAACATTTACTAAAAATAATTGTCTTTGGCCTACTCGGCTTTGCGTTTTGGCCTTATATGGGACTTATGGTACTTATGATTTTGAGTGGATTGATTGGCACTTTTATAGGTACCAAAATTTTACTCAAGGTCAATGAGATAAAGTTCAAACATGGATTGAATATTATTCTTAGCCTATTAGCATTGAGGCTAATTATTGAACCGCTTTTAAATAATTAAGCCTCTAAAAATGCCTCTACCAGAACCCCTACTACTTAGTGGTTTCCGCTTCATTATTTTCAGCCGACGCTGCGCCTTCTTCCATACTTTGGTTCAATTTCTCAAGCGTGGCAAGCAGGCTGTCCATAAAATTTTTGCCCGCTTGTTGCTCACTCTCTTGGGTACTTTCTAAGCCTTTGGTAAATTGCTCCAATTGCTTCATTAATAAAGAACCGCTTTCAGACAACTCTTTAACCATTGGTGCTAATTCAGTGCCTAGCTCTTCCACCGCCTTGGCCATTTCGCCATCAGCGTCCATTAAATCCTCTACCATTGGTTTCAAGTCATTACCTAAGTTTTCAACGGCTTTAGTCATTTCGTTATTCACGCCGAGCAATTCTTCAATTATTGGTTTTAATTCACTACCCAGCTCTTCGACTGTTTTAGCCATCTCGCCTTCGGCGACAGCGAACTCCTTAACCATAGGTTCTAATTCTTCGCCTAGATCTTCAACAGCCTTAGCCATCTCGCCTTTGACTTCGTCAACCGCCTCCACAACATCTTGTCCTGCTGTTTCTAGGGCTTCTTTGGCGGCGGTGGTTGCTTCAGCAACCTGCTCTTGCATTTGGGCTTTATCAGCCTGAAATTGATCGCCTTTAAGATACTTTTGAAAGGCATCGACGTATTGCGACACCGTTCCTGAACCGATCTGCACCGCATCACCAACCATCCAGGCACCCAATTGAAACATGGAATCCAAGCCTTTAATTT
>CAZJWW010000208.1:0-3455 GCA_964549895.1 uncultured Gammaproteobacteria bacterium | reverse complement strand
CTTTTTTTGCCGAAGATGGCGTTAGACTAATCATACTGTTCTCGATATTTTTTAACGACCCGCAAGGCGATAACATTGAGCGATAGAGTAATGACGAATAAAAATAAACCTAAGGCAAACGCCGCTAATGTTTTAGCACTATCGAATTCCTGATCCCCGACCAATAAGGTGACAATTTGTACCGTGACGGTGGTAACTGCCTCTAAGGGGTTTATCGTTAGATTCGCGGCCAACCCAGCCGCCATCACCACAATCATGGTTTCACCAATAGCGCGTGAGGCTGCCAATAACACGCCACCAACAATGCCGGGGAGCGCGGCTGGGAAAATAACCCTTTTAATAGTTTCAGATTGAGTGGCTCCGAGTCCGAATGACCCGTCTCGTAAACTCTGAGGCACGGCGTTTATAACATCATCGGATAAAGACGAGACAAAAGGAATTATCATAATCCCCATCACAATACCGGCCGCTAATGCGCTTTCAGAGGACACGTTCAAAGCCGCCAACCATCCTACACCGTTTTCGGCTCCCCAATCTCTGGCGACATCACCCCAATTACGAATTGCTGGCGCTACCGTTAAAGCCGCAAAAAAGCCATACACTACGGTAGGTACACCGGCGAGTATTTCCAATATCGGTTTGACAAATCCTCGCACCTTAGCGCTGGCATATTCAGACAAATAAATTGCGGACATCAATCCGATAGGTACCGCAATGAGTAACGCGATAAAAGAAATTAGTAAAGTTCCAGCTATTAATGGAATAGCACCAAACGAGCCAGAGGCAGCTGTTTGATCAGCACGGATCGCGATTTGCGGGCTCCAGTGTGTGCCTAGCAGAAAATCGAAAAACGGTACTTTTTGAAAAAACGCCAATGACTCAAAAAATACCGAAAACACAATACCAAAAGTAGTGAATACGGCAATGCTTGAGCAAGTGAATAGCAATATGTTGAAGACATTTTCAACTGAATAGCGCGCATTTCTCTGAGCTTGTATTGCTCTAAACCCTAATAGCGCTCCGATCACGAGCAGCACAAGCGCCAAAATAGGCATTATTCTGGCGCTAATGCTATTCAGTCCTTGCAGTCGATCAACGGCGGGCATGTACTCCTTACCAAGGGTCTCAATGCTACCTATACCATTAGCCACGTTAGTGACCTGACTCATCAACAAACCTTGGCTTTTATCATCAAGCTGCTTTGCTTCAGTTGGCAGTTCACTCCTGACCAAAGAGTCGATAATCGCACCATCGAGCACCGTCCAAAAAACCACTAATAACAATGCGGGGATTAGCGCCCATAAACTCATTAAAGTGGCGTAATAACTTGGCAGAGTTGCTAACTTACGCACCCCACCCAATGGCTTAGCGATTTGTTGGGATCGGATATAGCCCACAAAATAGGAGCACGCCACGCCGGCCAATATGATCAGTAATAGGGTTGAAATGGACATCTACACCAGAGACAGTTGGTTTATTATAAAGCCCGAAAAATATTGACTATGTTATGAATACTATCTTACAAGATCATGACTACACAGTCTAAATGTATAACAAATAAAAGCCCCATCATTCGAGTCAAAATGTAGACCAGAATAATGGGGCTAATGAGGGAGTCTTGCAGACTATCGTCTTATAGAGACAAGTTTGCCAAAGACTTAGCAGAACCGCTAATTTCTTGATATTTATCGGATCCTAAAGGAATCAAACCTTTATCGATAAGATATCCGTCCTCTCCAATAGTATCTTCAGAGACAAACACGTCTAGAAACTCTTGAATGCCAGGCACCGTGCCTATGTGAGCTTTCTTGACGTAGAAATACAAAGGACGGCTGACCGCGTAATTGCCACCAGAGATGGCTTCAAACGTCGGCGCATTTCCATCGATGCTAGAACCTTGAACTTTATCTGAGTTTTGATCAAGAAAACTGAAACCAAAAATACCGAGAGCATTAGGATTCGCAACCAGTTTATTAACAATCAGATTGTCGTTTTCACCCGCTTCAATATACACACCGTCTTCACGAACTGAGCGACCAATGATTTTTACAACGTCTTTGCCTTTTGCCTTCGCGCCCTTCTTCTCAACAGCAGCATCCCATGCTGCTTCTATTCCGAGCTTAGCGACCATCGCTTCGATCTCTGACGTTTGATCGGCATTTAATTTACGCAAGGCAGCGATGTCTTCAATCGTTCTAGCACCACCTTCTAACGCCAATTCGGCAAACGCATCACGAGTGCCTGATGTTGGTGGTGGGCCTAAAACTTCAATTTTAGTTGCTGGCAAACTAGAATTTACATCGTTCCAAGTCTTATTCGGATTCTCAATAAGCTTGCCATCGGGTCCAGGTACTAATTTAGCCAATGCGAGATAAATATCTGTGCGTGTTAGCTCTAGTGGCGATTGGCCTTTCGCATTCGCCAACACGATACCGTCATAGCCGATCAAAACTTCAACGATGTCTTTCACGCCATTTGCTTGGCATTTTTCAAATTCGCTCGACTTAATACGACGACTTGCATTAGTGATATCTGGCGTATCAACCCCAACACCGCCACAAAACAATTTTAGTCCACCACCAGAACCGGTAGATTCCACTTTAGGGGCCTTAAAATCGGTTGATTTACCAAAACGTTCGGCAACAACGGTAGCGAACGGATAAACAGTGGATGAACCAACAATATCAATCTGATCACGCGCCGAGGCAGCAGAAATACTGGCGACCGAGGCGGCAGTAATAATTCCTAAAACTAAGTTTTTCACAATCATTCTCCAATAAGGTTTACTCGAATTAGTTGCTGCTGATATTAGAGACCAACTATGACAGTATTATTACAAGATTGGTCAATGCCTATTTGTTTACAAAACCTTATATTTACTGGTGTTTTTCAAAAAACAAGCCGATTTATGAGGGCGTCAAAACCCCGTACTGCCGTGATCTTATTTCGTTCCATTTATCCTTATCTGTAGACAGCTCATACTTCTTTCGTTCATGGGAACAGTTTATCGATGATGAACTTGCATCGATTATTGACAAATATCAAATAAAAGGTGTTCTCGTAACGCTAATGTGCAAATACTGCCCGTATCTAGCATGGTATTTTTTGGTTCTGTTATTTGGCGTTCTCAGGTTCTTGTACAAGAACAAATGGAGCAACGACAACGCTCCACAGATCCGACCGCGCCGAATACCAGCGATGTGCTTGTTCATTGCTAACGGCCGCTATCTGAGAATTTGCTATTAGGGGCGCTAATTCTTCGGTATTGTCGTCCGCGATCAAAGCAGCCACCTCTACCAGATCTAACTCGATAGCTACCGACATCACTACTCCTTGCGCAAAAAATCGCTGCAATTCAAGCCAACAGATTAAAGCCGTTTCGCTTACTAATTTTTCTTTAGTAGAGAAATTAGTAATAGTAGACTCGGTAAGCAAATCTGTTTTTCCATTATTGT
>CAZJWW010000207.1:0-3466 GCA_964549895.1 uncultured Gammaproteobacteria bacterium | reverse complement strand
GATGGCGTGTGCCGTTCATGTCACTCGCTACTTGAATTGCTCCGCGGATCGCCACTTGTGGCACTAAAAGATTATTGTTATTTACTTCAAACTGATAATCAGGGTGACTACTATTTAGTTGTGCAGGGTCATCGGCCAAGAAAGTATCGGTCGATGTCATTGTGGTTAATGACGACATCTTCGCACCACCTGAGGAACCGGTGATGAAAATATTTTGAGGGTCAATATTATAACGAGCGACTTGGTCAGGGTGAGACAACCAACGAACGACACGCTTGAGATCCACGATCAGGGGTTCTAAATGAGTACTGCTGCCGTTCAATAAATCTTGGCCATTTGCATCCTCCCAACGCCGGTCACCGCTGATGTCCTGCCTTCTGTTTTGATAGCGATATCGAGTGATCGGACTAATCACCACTAAACCAGTGCGGGCATAGTTAACGGCGCGGTTGTTGCGATCGTCTAACTCATTATAATTGTCACCTTCGCTGGAGACATAATGTGCACTTGAAGTAGCAAGGCCGTTTTCCACAACAGTATCTACATCGCACGCGCCTTGGGTTCTACACCCATCGCGGCCGCTGCCCGGCACTAAAATCAACACGGCTCTTCGACCGGAATTATTACCAGTTTGGGGCTCGTAAAGATCGAGCGTAAGGTTCTGCCGGGTAACTAAATTATAGTTGCTTCGGTTACGATCTGAGCCTGTGCCATCGTATACAAAGTAATTGGTCGCACCAACGCCGTATTGAATGTCTTCAAGTTTATCGACGGTATAAGTTGATTGGGAAAAAAAATTCGGGTAGTCGAACTGTTGAGCTTGGGTTTGCTGAACAAAAACAAAACATATAGCTACGACCAATAAGAATTTATCTAGTGAGGTTCTCATATAATTCAATCTTGTATAGTTATCCCAACCACTTTCTAACGATGGATTTAGGGGTCAATAATTTTATTGTTATTATGCTGTCATTATTTCACTGCCGACACTAAACCGGTCCGCCTAAGATCAATACATGAGATCAATGGAGGCGGCTTAATTTTAATGACAGAACAGTTTTTAATAACAGAAAAAGTTACACGCTAATCAAAACATCTAACTTACCAATTCCTAGCCGAGCCAACTTCTTTAAAACGTTACAGCTTCTTAAATTTATACGAGCTGATCTGCGGCCGGGAAAAATCGCTGAAAAACATAATCCGAATGTTGAGCTGAAGCCATTGGGTTTTAGCTTCGTCCAACATGAAAATATCATATCACTGATAAGAGAGACAACTTGGTCTGTTAAATAATGTTAAGTTGTTCTAAGACAGGTGTTTAAGCAGCTGATTATCTTAACTTATTTTATGAATTTTGGTTTCTTATAATGATGCTTAAAGAATGACTTGTAACCCCAAGTAATCAATAGGATAAATATGCTTATTTGCAGTGCTCGGACTACTATGACTACTAAGTTGAGTACTTTTAAAATATAATAAGAAATGGGTTAACTAACACATCAAAAGACGGAACATGATGAAATTTATAAAATACTTGGCAGTGGGTTTGCTTTTAACTTGCTCAACTATGGTTACGGCAAATGATTATTTGCTAGGTAAAGGCGACGTTATTGAAGTTTCGGTGATCGACCAAACAGATCTAAAATTATTAAAGACGTTAAATTCAGCTGGGGAAATTCGCTTTCCTTATGTGGGGGTAGTAAATCTAAAAAATAAAACCGTGTTTCAGGCAGAAACCATACTGGAAGAAAAACTAAATACGAGTAACTATGTAAAAGCGCCCCAGGTAACGGTAGGCATTGTGGAACACCGCAGCAGCGTAGCCTACGTGGATGGTTTGGTTAGCAAACCTGGCGAATATCCGATTATAGGATTTGTAACGGTTCAACAATTAGTCGCACGCGCCGGCGGGCTGGCAAAAGGCGCAAGTGCAGAAATTTCTTTTTATCGCGAAGGTCAAGCCACGAAAAAAATTGATTTGTACAGTATTTATGATACCAATAGCAACCTCAGCACTGAAATCTATGTGAAATCTGGCGATAGAATTTTAGTAACACCCGTTCCGGTGTTTTACACCTATGGTGCCGTAGAGCAACCAGGTCGTTATGACTACGAAAGCGGCATGACAGTTTACCAAGCCTTATCAATCAGTGAAGGATTAACAGAGGATGCCTCGGAAAAAAATATAACAATTATTCGTGGTGCAGATAGCCAAACAATCGAAGCTACCTTGACGGATAAGATACAGCCTAACGATGTCATTAAGGTTAGAAAAAGTCGATTTTAAGCAATTCATCTAGTTCAGCTCAATGACTTGATGGTAGCGCATGGAGTAATAAATCGATTGTGAATTAAGGTAAACAAATATTACAGTTTAATTGCGGCTGTCGACAAAACCCGATATAGCGTGATATGGTTCACGCCGGGTTATTTATGCACAAGAAGGTGCATAAATGATAAATAATAAAGATAACTATCTTTGGTTGGTTAATTTTTTAGAAGGGTTAGAAATAATGGATTTTATTAAAAGATACGCGAATTTTTTTAAATTTGCAGGGAAGTACGTCGCCATATTCTCATTTACACTGTTTTCAATCACAACAAGTCAGGCAAGCTTCGCGCAAGAGATGCCAGAGCGAACCAATTGTGGAATACCAGACTTCGATCGCTTTACCGATAGAGGTGTGTTTTTGTGGCAAAATTGTGGAGATGGGCTCTGGTTCTTGCGAACATCTAATGGCGGCTTGCCTGGCGAACTAGAGACCAACGGCACGTTAGAATTACAAAGCACAGTCCAATTTCTAACCGGTTTTAATCTGGACCCAGGCATTAGCGGCAATCAAGATCTCCTTGATGCGAGTGACCCGACAAATATCATATTCAGATTTAGAGTATTTGTTACAGCACAAGACGGCATGAACTTTCGAGTGGCACCAGACGAAGTAGCGTGCATATCTATTACTAACTCGGCAGACGCCCCAGTTATCGTAGGTCAAAATAATATTCCGTTTACTCGGCCCTTTAATATACATACCTTGACGTCTGAGGGATGTGCTGGAGGTGGGTTGGGCCCTATTATGTCTCTATTGCTTTTAGAGGAAGAGAGCTAATACTCGCCTTCATACCCCAGACCAAATTGGCGGATGATTTTCCAACCGCCAACTTGAGGCTTTTCGCTACGGGCTTTTCGCTACAAAAAAGTAAGGTGTCTTTGCGGGACTGCTAGTTAATTTGCTAATCGATAAACGTCTGTAATTGCTATTCTAGTAACTTTATCTACGATGTCGTTAGAAAAGATAAACTTGTAACTACTTTGAGGGTAGCCTTTAAATCACTCGCTGTGTCCATCACCTTAATAGTTTGTTTACTGCTACTCGCGTTTTTTGCATACACGTTCAAACCAAAACTAACTAAAGTTCATGAAAATATCGAGGCGACTTATCGCGGCGTGAGCCATATCGACGCT
>CAZJWW010000206.1:0-3470 GCA_964549895.1 uncultured Gammaproteobacteria bacterium | reverse complement strand
GGACTACCATACTGTCCGTGCGTCGTGGTGACCAAGTTGTTATTGGTGGTGATGGCCAAGTTTCGCTAGGCAATACTGTTATGAAAGGTAATGCCTGTAAGGTGCGGCGCTTGTATAAAGGTGAAGTCATCGCTGGCTTCGCCGGGAGTACTGCAGACGCCTTCACTCTGTTTGAATTATTTGACGCTAAGCTCGCCAAGCATCAAGGCATCCTGACTAAGGCGGCAGTGGAACTCGCTAAAGAATGGCGTACAGACCGAATGTTACGCAAGCTCGAAGCGCTACTTTGTGTTGCTGATAAAGAAGCTTCCTATGTCATTTCTGGCAATGGTGATGTTATTCAACCAGAAGGCGGTGTCATGGCGATCGGTTCGGGTGGTTCGTTTGCTGAATCGGCAGCACGCGCATTGCTCAATAATACTGAAATGAACGCACATGAAATTGTCGAGGCATCATTGAATATCGCCGCAGATATTTGTATTTATACCAATCATAATTTGACGATTGAATCACTTTCAATTGCCGATAACTAACTGTATGGATTTTATAAATTTAGTTATCAAAGTTAAGCAGGAAACGACATGAGTGAAATGACCCCAAGAGAGATCGTTCAAGAACTTGATAAGCACATCATTGGACAGTCGAACGCCAAGCGAGCAGTTGCCATTGCATTGCGTAACCGCTGGCGCCGAACACAGGTTGCCGATGCGCAACTGAGAACAGAAATAACCCCAAAAAATATTCTAATGATTGGGCCTACCGGTGTCGGTAAAACGGAGATTGCCCGTCGTTTGGCAAATTTGGCAGATGCGCCCTTTATTAAAGTAGAGGCTACCAAGTTTACTGAAGTCGGCTATGTTGGCCGAGAAGTTGATTCGATTATTAGAGATTTAGCTGATGTCGCTATTAAGGGTCAGCGCGAAACTGAAATGAAAAAAATGCGCACGCGTGCAGAAGATGCGGCTGAAGACAGAGTGCTGGATATATTATTACCGCCTGCTAGGGATGTGGGTTTTACACCAGACGCAGCGGACAGTAGCGATGGAGCGGCCCGTCAACGTTTTCGAAAAAAACTTCGCGAGGGAGACCTTGACGATAAAGAGATTGAAATTGAAGTTTCTGCACATGGTATGGGCGTGGAACTATTTGGTCCGCAGGGTATGGAAGAGCTGACCAACCAGCTACAGGGCATGATGAAAAACATGGGTAGCGATAAAAAACAATCTCGTAAAATGCCGATTAAAGAAGCATTGAAATTGCTTGCTGAGGAAGAAGCTGCCAAGCTAGTTAATGATGATGATATAAAGCTAAATGCGATTCAGCGTTTGGAAAATCACGGCATTGTATTTATCGATGAGATAGACAAAATCGTCGGCCGTTCCGAAGGCGGTAAAAGTCCGGATGTTTCTCGCGAAGGTGTGCAGCGAGATTTACTGCCGTTAATTGAGGGCAGTACGGTTTCGACCAAATACGGTATGATTAAAACGGATCATATTTTATTCATTGGTTCGGGTGCATTCCAGCTTTCTAAACCGTCTGATTTGATTCCTGAATTACAAGGTCGTATGCCGATTCGAGTCGAGTTGGCTGCTCTGACCGTAGATGACTTCAGTCGCATTCTAACCGAACCCGATGCGTCTCTGACGGAGCAATATGAAGCGCTAATGAATACTGAAGGCGTTGCATTGAAGTTCACCGAAAATGGTATTCAACGCGTTGCTGAATTGGCTTGGCAGGTAAATGAGAGCACCGAAAATATTGGTGCACGTCGACTACACACCATGCTGGAGCGTTTGTTAGAGTCGGTTTCGTACGAGGCGAGTGATCGCTCTGGCGACTCAATCACCATCGATGAGGTTTACGTGAATGAACATCTCGATGAATTAGCCGAAAATGAGGATTATGCCCGGTATATTCTCTGATACAGTCTACCAATGATTTTCGCGATACTATTTGTCATCGCATTTCTTATTGGCTTGGCTATTTATTGGATAAGTGAGCGTTGGTTAGTCGCGGTATTAGTATCGATGGGGTTGTTTATAGCAACAACGTTAGCAGATACTGAAGCAAGTGATCGATGGTTAATCACCTTGGTATTTGGATTGCCCATTGTTTTTTTTGCCAGTTTATTGGGTGCCTACGTTATTCAATTACGTCGTGGTGAAGAAGAGCAAGCAGAACCGGATACAGCTGTAGATGTGACTTCCTCGCTTGGAGAATCAACGATCTCAAAAAATGAGCAGTAACCGAATAATTCTTTGAGACCCCTCAATGTTTAAAAAAATGTTTAATGTTAAAAAAAATGTTTAATGGAAAAACGGTTTGGATTACAGGCGCTTCTTCAGGTATTGGTGAAGCCTTGGCGGTGGCGTTGGCCGCCCAAAATGCTCGCGTAATACTATCGGCGCGCAATGAGGCGAGCCTCGAGTTGGTAGCTGAAAAATGTCAGCAAACCTATTCAAGCTCTGATGATGAAACTAATCGAGTGCTAGTCTTGCCTTTAGACGTGACCGATGAAGTCAGTCTCGTCGCTAAAACCGAACAAGCAAATAAGTTCACGGGCGGTATTGATTTACTCATTAATAACGCAGGGATATCACAGCGATCCACTTGCGTAGACACCTCTATGCACACTTATCGGAAATTATTCGAAGTAGACGTGTTCGGGCAAATTGCACTGACTAAATTAGTCTTACCCCTGATGATTGAACAGGGCAGCGGACATATTGCAGTTACCGCTTCAGTGGCTGGCAAAATGGGGGTACCGTTTCGTACCGGTTATTGCGCAGCCAAGCACGCGATGATGGGTTTTTTCGATGCCTTGAGGGCTGAAGTCGCGCATCACAATATTGTCGTTAGCACCATTACCCCGGGCTTTATTCACACCGCTATTTCAGAAAACGCGCTGCGTGGTGACGGTCAGGCTTTTGGCGTTGTTGATCATGATATTAAAGGGGGTATGGAAGTTGATGAATGCGCCGAAATCATCCTTAAGAGCTTAAGCCAACAAAAGCCTGAAATCCCAGTGGGCAAGGGTATGGAGATGCATACACTTTGGTTGAAGCGCTATTTTCCAAACATGCTGTTTAAACTTATGCAAAAAGAGTATCTAAAACGTAGCGCTAAAGGTGAATTTGAATAAGTACTAAAGTATAAATTTCACCCTAATTTTAGTTGTTCGAAGTAATGTTGATATCTCGTTTAGGGTACGGAATTTCGAGATCGTGTTCTTTAAAAGCTTTGTGTATTTCCATATATAACAAGTGTTTGGTCAAGCCACGATCTTGCGGCTCATCGATCCATCCTCGCAACTGCAGGTCAATGCCACTTTCTCCAAACCCTTGTATTCGAATCATGGGAGTCGGATAATCGCAAACTTTTTCCTGCGCTTGCGCAACCTCAATTAATACTTCTATCACTTTTTCTAAGTTTGCCTCATAGGTGCATTGCACATCCAAGCGAATACGAAT
>CAZJWW010000205.1:1730-3487 GCA_964549895.1 uncultured Gammaproteobacteria bacterium | reverse complement strand
TTGGTTGATATCCAGTAACCCATTTGATGTTATCGGCGCGATTTCTACAGGGCTGAATGCAGCTTGGTTGCAACGATCAAACGAGCAAGTGTTTGACCCTTGGGACATTGAGCCCACGATAACCATAAACAGTTTGTCAGAGATCAAAGGTAAGATAGTTGATTAAGCTCGTCGATTAATCGCGCAGTTTAAGGCTATAGTTTAACCTTGCAGCTTGATCGCTAGACTTGCCACTCGTATACCCAAGGCGATACACAAACTTCTTAAAACTACTTATTGTGGGGTCTTAAGTCGAAAGACTAATTCGTTGAAATTGAACACGTTATTCTCAACAAACCAACCACCGCTTACAAGCCAAGTTAAGCCAGTCCCTAGGCCCGTGACTTCAAATTCAAAGGATTCAGTAGCTACAGTAATGGGTTCAGGGCACGAGTTTTGTCCGGAGGAGCTAGAGTTATAACTACGGTTTCTACTAGGGTCGTTAAAAATCAGTAAAAGCTCTGATCCGAATTCGTCAAAACCGTATCTCATTGCACCAACGCCAAAAGCGGCGGTTATCAATACAGGGTCTAATGGGTTAGTATCGTCGATATCTATAAATTGACTATTCGGCAGTGCAGGAAAACTCCCGACTAGGCCGGTAGCGCATGACCAAGTAAAGCCATCAAAACGAATTTCAGGGCTGTTAGCATCGTTAAAACACTCTACAAAAACTTCTTCACCGCTAGCGCAATTTTCATCTGTTAATGACGTGCATTGTGAAAACGACAGTGCCCCATCAGGACAAGTTACATTATCCAGTGAAAAGAAGTTTACTGGTGTTTGCGCAGTGGTGTCATTTACGTCAATCAACCCAGAATCAAAGCCAAGGTCTCTGCAAACTGCTTGCGCCGCAGCATGGGTTGAGGGTGTTGTAGCAGATGGACATGAGTTGTTACCCGCAAAACAATCATCACAGACTTTACCCCATAGACTGGTGCCGCCGGGATTTGACGCCGTGGTGTATTCTAAGCGGCCTCTACCAACCACGGGAGGGTCGTCATCGGTCGACACAATACGAAAAGAAGGGCTTGGCGGGACAACGACACTTTCTATAAGTGGTACGACTACCACGGTGTTTTGGGCAATAGAATTAAAGGCGATGAAAAATAGTGGTAATAATAAAATGTTCCTTAACATAGATATGCCTCCATTACGTAATTAGCTTATTGTCAAAGAGTAACATAATGTTAAAGTATCGCAATAGTAGTCCGAAACACCGTTCGTTTAACAAAGCCCGCTATCGACCCCAGTTCTGACGATATGTCGCTTTAAGATTTTAGTTTAAGCGCCATGGTCGCTACTCGTTTACCCAAGGCGATACACAAATTTTTTTCATCGTCGGAAATAGGGTTGGCATTACTGCTTCCAGCCACATGGCTGGCGCCGTAGGGCGTGCCTCCTGTGATCGTTTTGCCTAAGGCAGCTTCTGTATAGGGAATACCACAAATCACCATGCCGTGATGCAGCAGGGGGTTCAACATAGTCAACAAGGTAGATTCTTGGCCGCCATGCATGGAAGAGGTCGAGGTAAACACCGCCGCAGGTTTACCAACCAAGGCACCCGACATCCACAGTGAGCTGGTGCTATCCAATAGGTATTTCATCGGTGCCGACATATTACCAAACCGAGTAGGACTGCCGAGTATGAGTCCATCGCAGTTTTCCAGTTCAGAAAGGTCTAACCAAGGATCGCCTGCCTCTGGTTGATCTTGTAC
>CAZJWW010000205.1:0-1720 GCA_964549895.1 uncultured Gammaproteobacteria bacterium | reverse complement strand
ATCTTGTGCCGAAGAATCAGCCGATACCTCCGGCACTGTTCTTAATTGCGCTGTGCAGTCGGGCACGGACTCCACGCCCCGAGCAATTAATCGGGCCATTTTTTGTACTGACCCGAGGCGGCTATGGTACAAGACGAGAATATTCATATTACGTGCTCTAATTTAATCGCCGTTTAAAGTATCGTTAGCACTGATTCAGGTGGTCTACCAATGGCAATTTGGTCACCGGCAATTACAATAGGGCGTTCAATGAGCTTTGGCGTGGCCACCATGGCGGCAATCAATTGGTCTCGACTCAATGCTGGGTTATCCAGTTCAAGTTCCTTATATTCTTTTTCGTTGCGGCGCATCAACTGTCTTGGTTCAAAATCGAGTCCGCGTAAAATGCTGTCTATTTGTTGATGGCTAGGGGGGTCTTGCAGATACCGGACAATTTTAGGCTCGATGCCGCGCTCATTCAAAAGCGTTAGGGTTTGGCGTGATTTCGAGCATCTTGGGTTATGATAGATAGATATTTCCATTTATGTACTCTTGTGGAAGTTTGTGCTGATGATTTTTACATAGTAGCGCTTAGTAGGGGCGCCATTTAGATGACTGATTATTCGTTAAAGGCTTCTTTAATACAACTTTTTGATGTGCCCTTAGCAGTGGCACGACGGTTTAATTCTGATCGAGTTACGCGTCATGCAGCTGCTTTATCGTTCAGCTCTATGTTGGCATTGGCTCCAATGGTGGCTATCGCTTTTTCTATGCTCTCATTATTCTCTGGCTTCGAAGAACTCGGCAGTTCCTTTGAAAACTTCCTCTATCAATTTTTGTTACCCACTACGGGCGATGATTTAAGTACGTATATTCAACAATTTGCTGGCCAGGCGGGCAAGCTGACGGTATTTGGACTCGTTGCATTTCTACTCACAGCATTGCTGCTGTTGGCGAATGTTGAACAATCGTTTAACGATATATGGGGAGCGGCAAAAGGGCGTAGTTTGGGTTCTAGGTTGACCGTGTATTGGTCTTTGGTGTCGTTAGGGCCATTGTTGATGGGCGCCAGTTTAATGATTTCTACTTACGTGTTATCCATGTCGGTACTGTCTGGCGATGGCTTCGGCGGACAGCTTCAAAGTGTAGGCGCGTTTATACTTCCCGTGGTACTAGAAACCTTGGCTTTTTTACTTTTGTATTTAGTCATGCCCAATGTGCGCGTCAGTTTTGTCCATGCCTTAGTCGGAGCGTTCGTTGCTTCTATTCTATTTGAGTGTACTAAGCGGGCCTTTGCTCTGTATATTTTGAATTTCAGTAATTATGAAGTGGTGTATGGGGCATTATCGACCTTGCCGATATTTTTAATTTGGATTTATCTATCGTGGGTGGTGGCACTGATTGGCGCGGAAGTAGTTGCGGTGCTGCAACAAAAACACTTGCTCACAAAGTTTATGAGCAAGTCGGCCATATCTGAATTACCGCAGGAGGCGGCTACCTCAGACACTAAGTCTGATACTACGTCCGATAGTTAGTCCAGAGAATCGCTTATTTGTTTTTTTAAAAATTCAAATGCCGATTCTTTCGCCATATTTTCAGACTGTTCAGCGGAACGCGACTTATATTCAACTTCGCTATTGGCGAGGCTTTTATCGCCCACCACAATTCGATGAGGAATGCCGATAAGATCGGCATCGGCAAACATAATTCCTGGCCGTTCTTTACGATCATCCAATAACAC
>CAZJWW010000204.1:0-3568 GCA_964549895.1 uncultured Gammaproteobacteria bacterium | reverse complement strand
CTAGCTGTTCAATATGATCTTTCGAGTTACGAAGATTCAATAGGTTGGGCGTCAGGCTTTGGTGCCATCTTTAACTACACTAACCAAGATTTCAGTGGTGGTTCAGCTATCGATGAAACTTCAGGACGTGGATTTAATGTATTGGGTGACCAAAGCCTAGATCGAGGTTTACTTGATTTTTCTGAAAATGCCTTCAACTTCACCGTGTTCTATGAAAAGTATGGCGTATCTGCTAGAGCTCGATATACTTGGCGCGAAGCATTTAGAACTCTTGATTTTGCAGGTGGTGCTAACACCAGTGGTAGTAGTACATTCAGCTTCCCTGTTGTTACAGATGATCGAGGTCAGTTGAATCTGAGTCTTGGTTATGACATCAACGAAAACTTCAACATCGGTGTAGAAGTTGTTAACGCAACTGAAGAAAACATCGAGCAAAATTGTGTAGCTGGAACAGGCCCACTGTGTTTTACAGGCTTCCCAGATCGTAGAATTACGTTTGGCGGTAGCTACAGATTCTAATAACAAGAAGCAAATATTGAACTAATCAGGGCTATCCTTGGTAGCCCCTTAGTTCCCTAAAAACCCCAGTTTTTACTGGGTTTTTTTTGGCTAAAAGCTAAGGTTCGAAACAAGAAATTTAATTGAAACTTCACAAAATATGTTTAAGCTTCCAGTTAGGCTTGTACGGTTTTTTTCAATTCACAAAACGAAATTATTGAAGTTATTGATGTTGTGATTATTGTTGATAGTTTCTATTTTTATGACTGAGCCTGTACTGATGTGCCGGTAAGTGACAAAGTTAGTGGCATTGCTAAATAAAAAGACGGTACGCGTGATGCAAGCCAAAGCAGAGAAAATAAAAACGTTTCTTCCTTTTTTGTAGGGGCTGCTTGTGTCGTGATGATTTCGAAGAAATTGTTATTTAAAGTAACACCAATGGCACGGTAATACGGTTTGGCGACATTGGCCAAGTTAACGATGGCTTTGCAGCTCGTTTTCGCCCCGTTATGTTAACGACCTTAACTACTTTTTTTGGATTGCTACCCTTACTGTTCGAAAAATAAACTCAGGCTCAATTTTTAATTCCTATGGCCATCTCGTTAGGCTTCGGTATTATTTTTACAACCTTTGTTACTTTGTTATTGGTGCCGATCAATTACCTAATATTTCATAGTGAAAATGATCATGCCACTGCGGCACCGCCTTTGATTCATCCTGATCTTTTAAGATAGCATTTCCCGAACACCGCCAATGGCAATAATCGAGGTGAAAGTTGAGAACAGTAATATTGCACTAAGCACTGCGTTAGCAACCCAAGTATTTTTATGTTCGCCCATTAAATCTTGGCGATTACTTAGATAAAAAATACACGCTACGGTGATAGGCAAAATGATGGCATTAAAGGCTTGAGAGAAAATCATAACAAGCACGGGTCTGGCATTGAAAATCGGCACTACTAATCCGAGCAAGGATATTAGGAATACTAGAATACGATATTTGGTGAGAGTCATATCCCTTGCTTTGCCGGTGTAGTCGCATATTAACCAAGGCAGCATCAATACATTCGGGAACTGTGAGGATACTCCAGCGGCGATAAGTCCAATTGCGAATATTGAGGTTGCCAATGGTCCTGCTAAGGGCTCAAGTAATTCAATCATCTGGGATGCCTTAGATAATCCCACTCCTTCAATATGCAAAGTGCCTGCGGCGGCGGCCATAATTGAAGCGCTTATAACAAACATAAGCGACACCGAAAACACCGCATCGTTACGTTGTTTTTTGTAATCCTTTAGCGTCCAGCCAGCTTCTTTAACCAAGGTAGTTCGGATGATAAAGAGACCTGAAAAAACCGTGGTGCCTATCATCGAAGCAATCACTAAGGAGGGGCTCTTCCCAGAAGCGGCAGACACCTGCGGGATGCTCGGTAGTAATCCGCTAAGCATGTCGCCTAAAGGTGGCATTAAGATAAAAAAGTTAAGCAAGAAGCAGGCCGACATGATGGCGACAATGACGGCAAGGCTACGTTCAAAAAAATGAGCTCTACCGTTCCAAAATATAAAGTAGACCAAAGCACAGAAAAACGCTGCAAAATAGATGGGTCGAATACCACCGTCAATCATGGTTTTAGACCACTCATAACAGATATCCGCGACAATGCCCATCACGCCCATAACGCTGCCGCAGACGCCCAATGCCAGGGCCACAATAAAGTAAATACCAACTGCAGGGTGAATGTGCTTTCGAAAAGCCTGGAGAGCCGTTTCACCAGTAACTAAGGTGTAACGACCATAAAGATTGATCATGAAGAAAGTACATAGGCATGACGCCACAATAGTCCACAACAAAGACATGCCATAGTCGGCACCTGCTTTGGCCATAGCGGTAACACTGCCGGTACCAATATTAAAACCGAGTAGAAATATGCCAGGTAAAAACAGTGCTAACCATTTTGCTAGTTTTTGCTTAAGTGACATAACGGCTAGGACCTAAATGTCATCATAGTAGTAAGGCCCAGACCAACTATATTTATTGCCACTAATTGTTAAGCTGTGCTTTGACTTAGATTCAGCATCCTGATTCGCCACTATGAAAATACGTATATTCTCTTTAGTCGTTTCAATTGATACAGCGCTGTAATTTTCATCATCTTGCAAAACCTTTAACTCTACTATGCTGCTATTAGAACCTTTTGCAGATTCAGTAACCGGGTTGTAACCACCGTGACTTTCTATTACAGATGCAAATAGAGTCTCTTTCGCTTGCGGTCGTCTAAGGATAACTGTTGGATCTTTGCGCAAATTAAACTCAGGATCATTCGCGCCAATTCGAGCTAATAGAAGTTGGTCATCCTTATCTGTCGCGGTAGTCAAGGTATAGAACTGATTATTGTTTAACCAAGAAAATTGTGTGCTAGTTGACTTAGGTCGGCCTGCGGCTTCTAAATAAAGATGTTGGTATCCATTTTTTTTGCCGAGCGGCTGAAGTGATGCTGGTGTTTTAAAATCGAAATTAGTCTGGATGATTTGCCCTAAATAGTAAAAGGGCAGATCATACTGACTATTTTTTGTACCAGTGGCTTTGAAAAGATCCAGTACGAACGCGGTCGCCAAATCTTCATCGTTAATCATTGCGATGGTGCGCTGCATGGTGGTGCCTGGGTACGCGTTAGACTCAATAGCACTTACTACTTGAACATCTTCGTTTTCGGCGTCAAAAAAATGCAACTCAGAATGATGTTGACTGCCAACTTCATACTTGCCTTCAAAGTGCGACGTTTCGTTTTGCACTAAGGTGTTGTGAGCAATGGTTTGTTTTGCCCAAGTTGTATTTTCAGGCAAATAATTGCCTCCGCCTTTTTGGCCAATGTTAACAAAGCGCACCATGCCATAGTCCTGCATGATCTCCGTTTCTTTACCATAAAGTGAAAATGACAGTTTGTCGTAATGGCCGTGGCTCAGACCTTGCGCGGTGTACTTAAATAATAGACTTAGCGTTTCATCATCGTTCCTTAGCACGCTCAGGCCACCTTCATCGCCATTCGCCCCGTCACCGTAATTAACTGACTTTT
>CAZJWW010000203.1:1565-3604 GCA_964549895.1 uncultured Gammaproteobacteria bacterium | reverse complement strand
TTTATCAATCGCATAGGCAAATTCTTTATCAGCAGGCCTTAGAATTATTGTCACAGCAAGATTTAGTTTATCCCTGTTTTTGCTCTCGCAAAGATATACGACAAGCAGCCAGTGCTCCGCATACACCAACAGGCATCTATCCGGGAACCTGTAGCGAACTCTCTGCAGCAGAGATCGCCGAGCGAGCCATTGCAAAGAACCCCGCATTCAGACTCAAGGTAGAGCCTGCATTAAAATCTACCTGTGGAGATTTTATAGTAAAAAGAGCAGATCAATTATTTGCTTATCAATTAGCGGTGGTAGTAGATGACATAGAGCAGGCGGTAACTCATGTAGTTCGTGGTGAAGACTTGGCTGACAGCACGGGCAGACAAAAATATCTAGCTCGTCTTCTGCAGCCGAATCTACAATCAATTAAATATCATCATGTTCCTTTATTGTGCGATTCTTCGGGCAATCGATTGGCTAAACGAGATGATTCCATGGGAGTATCTCGATGGTGTGCAGAGGGTAAAAGTGCTGAGGACTTAATCGGCGACTTTTCCGTTCAGCTTGGTTTGATAACAGCTAATGAATCTTTAACTGCAACTGAATTATTGGCAAAAACAGACCTATCAGTTCTGCCGATGAACTAACGTAAATGTAATTATTTTAAATGATAGATTAATTGACCTGATTATGAAGAAGTGATACGGTAATAGAAGTTAGATCAAATCAGAGCGTCATCCAATTGAAATATAATGGTTTTTTCAAATCACTTTTGTTTCAATCGTTTAGAAAAATAAGAAAGCTCTAATTGTCTGGCATTAATCCAAACACTTTATAGTGAAACGTTTAAACAACGGCGCATTTAGTTTTGCTGCTGTTTAAACGCTTAGACCGGTATTCCAACCCGTATCCGTCTAAGTGGTTAAACCAATATTCAACCCGTATTGGTTTAGTTTTGGGGGTACCCGCCCCCGTATTGAAAACCACTCGGAGTGGGACTCCGGGTGGTTTTTTCATTTTCCTTTTTTTATAACAACACGCTCAGGGCTGTTTTCTACAACACGCTCATGGCTGTACTTTCGTCTAAAACAGGCTCAGGGCTGTTCATTAAAAGCTCAGGGCTGTTCATTAAAATATGCAGAGTGTAGTTCTTTGTCACATGTGTAATTAGAGTAATTCCGACAGTTTATTTTCCTTTGACTGTCAGTGTTTTATTTGCGTTATTGCTTATCTGAATCGCTATCGATTAAAAAGTCCGCACGGCTGCGTAGTTTTTTGCGTGATCTAATTTTGTCAAAAGGATCATCGTCACCCTCTTCAACCGTTTGTGTATTTTTGGATTTCACGCCCCTTTTTTTCGATTTTTCACCAGTCTTATTGTCAGTTTGACGAGTTCGCATAAAGTGATAGAAAAAATACAGACCTACTGCTCCCGCAAAAGCTAGCCATTTATAAACAAAGCTAAGCCCCAAGCCTGATTTATCGCCTTGCAGTTCAGCGTGCTTTAAAAAATCACTATGAATATTCCCAACTAAAAACAAAAAGGCGAAAAGTATTAAGGTCGAAACAATAATGTGTTTGTACTGTTTCCAAATTAAGGTGACGAAAGCGACACGAAATACTTGTTTGAACATTGATCCTGCTAGCCTAGAAAATGAATGCCAAACATAGCCAAAACAACCAGCACGCCCTTTTCGCGTATCCAGCCTTTAAGTTTGTCTTCCTCTTCTTTAACCACTATTTCTAAATCTTCTTCGCTAAAGGTTTTTGGGTCGCTGCCCGCGACAATGATTCGTGTTCGGGCTCGCTCGATTGCTTTCTCTCGAATGAATGTTTTTACTTTATTTGGAAGTGCACCTATAGAGGGCATATCTCTTATTATCGGAAGGTCTTTCATAAAATTTTATACGTATTTTTTTCCGTATCAGTGTAGCAGTCTTTTTATTTGAATGTATTTTAAAGGTAGGTGCAATACGTTAACTTTGTTAAAATCCCGCGTTCGAATTAGTTTTATGGGGTTTATTTCCTGTAAATAAAGCAATACAACAAAG
>CAZJWW010000203.1:0-1465 GCA_964549895.1 uncultured Gammaproteobacteria bacterium | reverse complement strand
GAACGTTGAACAGAACGTTAAAACATCATGAGTCCTAGAACAGCCTCCGTTGTTCGCGATACTAGCGAAACTAAAATCTCCGTTAAGCTCAACCTTGATGGTACAGGGAAATGCAGCTTTGATACTGGGGTCCCATTTCTAGAGCATATGATGGATCAAATTGGTCGTCATGGTTTGATTGATCTAGAGGTGAGTTGTACGGGAGACCTACACATTGATGATCACCACACTACTGAAGATATAGGCATCACCCTTGGTCAGGCATTTGCTGAAGCGTTAGGTGATAAAAAAGGCATTCGTCGCTACGGGCATGCCTATGTACCATTAGACGAGGCGCTAAGTCGGGTGGTAGTGGATTTTTCTGGTCGTCCAACGTTAATCCACAAAGTTGATTATAGGCGTGCACGCATTGGTGGCTTTGATGTCGATTTATTTGATGAATTTTTTCATGGTTTTGTGAACCATGCGCGAATGACTCTGCACATTGATAACATTCGTGGTCACAATGCACACCACATCGCTGAAACAATCTTTAAAGCCTTCGGCAGAGCATTGCGCATGGCACTGGAGCACGATCAGCGTATAGCCGGTGTTGTTCCGTCGACCAAGGGCAGTTTGTAACTACCACTGTTAAATCAAAATGCAAATTGCCGTAGTAGATTTAGGTATTGGAAACTTGCGCTCAGTCGAGCAGGCTTTGTGCGCAGTAGCACCCGACGCAAATGTATTGGTTACGAGTAGTGACAAAGTCATCGCTGATGCCGATAAAGTAGTATTGCCAGGCCAAGGAGCAATTGGTAGCTGGTTTTTTGCGCTTAGGGATCGCGGGCTAGAAACGGCGTTACACCAAACGATCAGTGAAAAACCATTATTGGGAATTTGCGTCGGCATGCAAGCTATGTTCGATTACTGCGAAGAAGATGGAGGCATGGAAGGGCTAGGAATATTCAATGGTTCAGTACGTCACTTTAAACATTTTCATAATCGTGATGAGCGCCTCAAAATACCGCAGATGGGTTGGAATCAAGTTGCTAAAGTTCGAGAGCATGCGCTGTGGCAAGGTATAGCAGATCAAAGTTATTTTTATTTCGTTCACAGCTACTGCGCCAACTCCGCGGCGGATGCTAGTCAGCAGGCCGCGGTTTTCGGTCAAGCGGATTATGGTCATCAATTTATTGCGGCTGTTGCCAGTGGTAACGTGTTCGCCGTGCAGTTTCACCCTGAAAAAAGCCATGAGGATGGATTGCGATTACTTAAAAACTTTACTGAGTGGTCTGGTGCCCAATAGCCCTTTTAGTCGAAGTCTCTTTCCATTCAATTTTTCACTGCAGTCTTAATTATCTAATTTACCAATATGCTACTAATCCCCGCAATAGACATTAAAGATGGCAAATGCGTGCGTCTTCGTCAAGGCTTGATGGAAGACTCCACTGTGTTTAGCGATAGCCCTTTGGCGATGGCTGAC
>CAZJWW010000202.1:0-3625 GCA_964549895.1 uncultured Gammaproteobacteria bacterium | reverse complement strand
CGCAAGCCTTGGTTGAAGAACAAAACATCACAAGAGGCCGAGCTAATTATTTGATTATCAGCCACCCCGATTTTATTGGCCGTGACGGTGGTAATCAGCTCGAGAGATTGGCGCGACAGCTAACCAGCGAACTGGGCAGTGCCGACGTTGTTGATGTAGAACAGATTTATGCACAATTTGGTGGCCATGTATTTGATCCCACAGCGATCCAACGTTACATCGAGTTTGCTCATGCTAATCGAGGCACACGCTATGTATTATTAGTCGGCGGAGATGTATATGACTATCGCCAGTTTGAGAACGAAGACGCCACCAGCTTTATCCCCAGCCTGTATGCGGCCACCGGTAACAATGTCACCTTTGCGCCCGTGGATGCCAAATATGTGGACTTCGATGATGATAATGTACCGGATTTGCCAATCGGGCGTTTACCAGTGCGCACCACCGCGCAGTTAAGTGCTTTGTTATCTAAGCGTCAAGCGTATCTTGATCGAGACTATACTGGCACGGCCTTGTTTGTGGCGGATGAGTTTGATGAAATTCAACAGTATGATTTTGCCAATGATGCGCAAAACATAGCGAATACCTACTTAGATAATTTTGCTGTAAGCAAGGCGTTTGTTGATGAGCTAGGTTCACGTGGGGCCAGAAACACGCTCACAAGCCGTATTAATGAAGGGGTTACTTTAACGTCCTTTTTCGGTCACAGTAGTACCAATCAATGGAGCTTTGGCGGCTTGTTGACAGGTAATGATGCAGCTAACCTCAATAACGTAGGTCGGCCAACAGTGGTCACGCAATGGGGTTGTTGGAATACTTATTATGTTAGCCCGAATGAAGACAGCATGGGTCATCGATTTATGATGGAAGGTGAACAGGGTGCCGTTGCCGTGATGGGAGCTACAACCTTGACCAATGCAAGCGCTGAACGAGCACTAGCCCGCTTAGTATTTGCTCGGCTTGCTAATGGCGAGCGCATCGGCGATGCGATTACCAATGCCAAACAAGCCTATGCGCGAACGAATCCGAATGATTTAGATGTATTGCTGGGCTGGACCTTGTTAGGTATGCCTGATCTATTGGTGAACTAGTAATTTTATTGAGTTAAGCATATTATTCGGGTTTGAGGTAGGCTAACTTGTGGCTTATCTTAAGAAAATAATTAAAATTAACTAAAATAAAATCTAGAAAGTTTGTCAGATCAGCTTTACGTAAAATAGAGAAATACATAATAAATAGGTAATAAGTGATATGAACGATAGACGAAAAATTTTATTAGGCCTTGGCACTACTAGCGCGATGGCTGCTTGGCATAAGCCCATTGTGAATGCGGTATTAGTGCCTGCCCATGCGCAGACTAGCCCGCCGCCGCCGCCAGCGGTATGCCCAGACATAATTGCTGGCAACGCACAAAGCAGTGGCTTGTCAGGCGCTGATTCAGCGACTTCATGCGGTGTCACTTTTGATATCTTTAGTAGTGATCCGGCAACGCCGCTTGAAATCACCTCAATTGGTACCAACCCACTAACGGCCGGTGTCAGTGTAACGAACGACGGCTTAGGTCCAGCCACTGATTCAACTGGCCCACGTGTGACATGGATTGGCCCAATTGCCGGCGCTGCTCCAGATGACTGCGTAACGCCAGCTAACGTAGTCCCCGTTGACGACGTCACCTTTACGATTACTGCAACCTGCGCCGGAGTTACCGACCCTGTTATGTTGGTGATAACCTTGTCGGCAATATTAGCGGGCGCATCTTAATAAATTCAATTCTGACTAGATAGAATGGCGACGCAATGCAGCGCTACGATATAAGTTAGAAATACCGCATTATTTAAATTTTGAAGCATCGATTCCGAGCGGGATTGGTGCTTTTTTATGGACAATTAGACAAGATTTTCGGACGACTCTAGGGGCTGTATACTGTCATACTGTCGTGGTGTTAACCCGTGTTTAACGCAGCGGAGCTTCGAATCGTGCCGATTTCTCAGTAGATTTACCAGTATTTATTTAAGCAATACATTAGAAAAAAGTCGTATTTCTATGCTGCATATTGTTACAAACTGTTAAATATCGACGTCTCTGATTGTAAGACACACTCCTCAGAGTATAACTATGAATGTGTTATCCCAATCATGAACTGCGATCTTATCAAGTGGCTAGTTAAAATACATGGCTAGCTAAATGGTTGTATGATGTTCGTCAGAAATTCAATGTGATGCATAGCCAAGTTAATTAGACAGGCTTGCATAACCTCGACGTGAGTTTATTTTAGATTGTGTTAATACAGATCAACGGGCGCTGTTTAGCGCCATGCAGTTCACACAATTAAAAGAGTATAAACTACCGAGGCCAACCACAATGAATTCCTTTAATGGATTTTTAACAAAAGCGTCATTGATACTTTTGTGTCTTTTCTCAGCCACCGCTCACGCGGTGCCCCCCGTTGTTCAAACTACAATCAGTGTTGAATCTACTGGTACCGGACCTTTTGATTCCGATACCTGGGATGGTGGTGGTATTTTTGGTGCTGGTACCGATAACTTAGCAGGGCTGGATGAAAACGCTGGCAATGATGTGGTTAGACTCCAAGATACGGTCACTTATCGTGTTGAAACCTCGGTTAATGACAGTCATGTTGATGATTTAATCACCACGGTCGAACTGGGGCCGCTGCAAGCATTTGTAGGTATACCGACGGGTTGTGTTATCGACCCCGCTGATTTCGTAAACGGCCCTGCCTCCAACATATCCGTTGACGGCAGAACACTTGAATGTAACTTAGGCCCAGCAATCGAGGGCACAAACCGGGTATTTTTCCCCATTGCCAGAGCAATTGGTGCTAGCGATGATGGCACTGTGATCGCCGAAAATAACGACACAATTTTTGCTAATGTTTCGGGTACGGCTGATCCTACAACTAATCCACCCGTTCAACCGGGGGTGGATGGCCCCACCCGAGTAGTGATCACCGGTTTTTTTGGTGTCAATCTACTCAAAGAATTGAATTCCACCGCGGTTGATGACTTCGGTAACTCACAGTACATAGCCCCCGCTCGCACGGGCGACCCTTCCGAGGGCTCCCGAGACGGTTTATTGATCGAATATGTCATTCGAGCAGAATACGCGCAAGGTTCTGTAATTGCCGATGGTGCGAATGAAGCGGCCGGCGACTTTACCGCCAGCTACACAATTTTTGACTACTACACTGATGATAACAATAACAATAACGCAGCATTCTCTACCGGCGGTGAACTTTATACTTGGGACACAGCGCAACCCGCTTGTTCCCTAATTGGTAATCATGGGCCCACGGCGACCGTTACTTGTACTCAAGTAGATGTGCCGCGCGACGATATTGGTGCTGCAGGCACTGCGCCAGATATGCTTAACGATCGCAACATTATAGTTGTGGTCAGTGGGGTGGATGTACGTGACCCCGAAGGCGATGGAAACCTTTTTGAAGTCGAGCTTAATATTTGGTTTGACGAAGAAAATGATGTAGACAATCATCAAAATGGGGATAGACTTTTGTTCACCTCAAATGCGGTCGGAACTTTAGTGGACCCAGCTGCCCCTAGTGTATCGGTTGATCCCTCAACGGTAGCCAACCCAAGCGCGTTAA
>CAZJWW010000201.1:0-3630 GCA_964549895.1 uncultured Gammaproteobacteria bacterium | reverse complement strand
CCCAATCGTCAAATACACGTTTAGTCAGGTCGGCTGGCACTTTCTCAACTTGGGTGGCCACGGTGTCGTTCCAGCGATTTAGGTATCCAAATAGCGAAACGGTGGCAATAATTTCTACTACCTGCGCTTCGGAGTAATGTTCGGCGAGCTTATCGAAGTCGGCTTGCTCGGCTTCGTTTGGTACAGCAGCGGATTTGAACCCAATATTGATGGCGGCTTTTTCAGCTTCTGAGAAAAGGGCGCTCTCTTCAAAATTTAAAAGTGCTGCTATTTTTTCATCCTCGACCTCATAAATCGATGATAGGTTTGTCATGTGGGATTGGCAGTATTTGCAACCGGTCGCCAGACTAACACTCAAACTGACCAACATTTTGGTGGCTTCGGGCACTGTGCCGTCATATAGTATTGCTCTGTTTAAATCCATGAAGGCGCGCGCGATCGCCGGTCTGCGAGCCATGGTGCGAATGCTGTTGGGAACAAAGCCGCGAATATTTTCATACGCCTCAATTGTTTCGCGAACTTGCTTATCTTCTATTTCGTTGTATTCAAGAGGTCTTAAATGCGCCATTTGGGCTCCCGTATGTCTCCAATATCTGGTGTTTTAATTGTCAGTTTCATTTAATGAGTCGACCAGCTCGTCGAGTAATTGGTATAGATGGTTTAGATTTTCCGTGCCGAATCGATCGGTGATGTAGGCGTATTGCTCTAGTGCATCGGGTGCTATTTGATGGAAAAGTTTACGTCCGGCGGCCGTTAGAAATAAGCTGGCACGGCGTTGGTCTTCGGCCACGTTTTTGCGTTTCACGAGTTTTCGACTTTCCAGATTTCGAGCAATTCTGGTTAGGCTAGGGGCGAGTAAAAAAGTTCGTTTGCAAAGTTCGGCCAGCTCCAAGCCATCTTCTAATTCAAGCGCTCTAATCACACGCCATTGTTCCGGTGATAAATCATGATCACGCAGAAACGGAGTAAATTTTCTCATCACTGCTTCGCGCGCTCGTAATAAGGACATCGGCAAGGAATGATTAAACTCTTGCAGGTCCGTTTCATCCTGAATAAGAACTGTTTGTTTTTTAGAGGGTTTGACCATTGTTGGGGCTCTAATAACTTAAAGGTTCATTGCTCTAAGGTTACTTACTTGGCGGTTAATTACTGTGGTTAATTACTGTGGTTAATTACTGAGGGGTTCATCAATGACGCCGTTGACAAGTTTGCCGACTCCCGAAACTTCCACCTCGATAGTATCACCGGGTACCAAATATTTTGGTGGGTCAAAACGTGCTCCTGCGCCGTTGGGAGTACCCGTTGCAATTACATCACCGGGTTGCAAGTGAAAGAACTTGGAGCAATAACTAATAATATACTTTATGGGGAACATCATGTTAGCCGTAGTGTCGTCTTGTCGAAGTTCGCCATTTACTTTAGTTGTAATATGCATATCTTCGTATTGCTGCGCATTGAATTCATCCGCAGAAACCATCCAAGGGCCTATTGCACCAGAATTACAGAAATTCTTACCTTGCGTTACATTAAATTTCGCATGACGGACCCAATCTCTGATAGTGCCTTCATTCATGATGCTTAGCCCCGCGATGTGATCATAGGCATTTTCTTGAGCAATGCGTCGACCATCCTTACCGATGATCACCACAATTTCGCCCTCATAATCTAGCTGCTGCGACTCTGGTGGGCGCCATAAAGGTTCATTATGAGTGGTGAGTGATTCGGGTACCCTCATAAATAAGCTGGGGAACTTGGGTGGTTCTGAACCGTCTTTGTATTCTGCGTTGCGATTTGCGTAGTTGACGCCAATGCAAGCGATCATTCGAGGCTTAGGTATGGGGCTTAATAGCTTCACTTGAGCTAATGTTGTGAGCGCATCGCTACTATCGGCCAGTTGGCCAGCTTCTGCTAAGCGATCAGCCGCGATTATTGTTCTAAGATCTTCGCCCATCAATGCACCGAGATCGACAACTTGATCGTCTGCCTTAATGGCTCCCCATGTTTGCACATTATTAAATTCAAAACTGATAAATCTCATGTTAGTGGTCTCGTGATTTTCTTAGTTGATGTTTGCAATTATACCTTAATTAATTTAACATGTTAACTAAATTAGTGACCTGTAAATTAATTATGAGCACCTTTGAGTCTAATCTAGCAGCGGTCAAACCGTTTCTGCAAAAATTTCAGAACCAAACCACGGGGCATTTTATTAACGGTGAGTTCGTGATTCCCGATAATGCGGAACTTTTCGAAAATACCAGTCCGGTAGATCAATCATCATTAGGCAAAGTGGCAATTGCGACTGAGCTGGAAGTTGATCAAGCGTGTGAGGCTGCCGAGAAAGCTTTTCCCACTTGGCGTGATATTTCAGGAAGTGAGCGACGGACGTTGTTACATCATTTGGCCGACAAAATAGTTGAACGCGCGGATGAAATAGCACTTGTCGAATCCATGGATACCGGCCAGCCTATTCGTTTTATGAAAAAAGCCGCAATTCGCGGCGCAGCGAATTTTCGTTTTTTCGCCGATAAGGCTCCAGAGGCAACTGAAGGTACTTCTTCATTACAGGGTGAGCACACTAATTTCACCAGCCGTTCACCGATTGGGCCAGTTGGAATTATCACCCCTTGGAACACGCCGTTTATGTTGTCGACGTGGAAAATTGCGCCAGCCTTAGCTGCCGGTTGCACGGTGGTACACAAACCGGCAGAGTTGTCACCGCTTACGGCTATGTTGCTTGCCGAGATAGCGAAGGATGCAGGTATTCCGGATGGAGTATGGAACACCGTCAATGGCTTTGGTCAGGTGGCGGGTAAGCGTCTGACCGAACACCCCGCAATTAAAGCAGTGGCCCTAGTGGGGTCAAGCATAACTGGCCCTTTGATTATGAAACAGGGCGCCGATACATTAAAGCGTATGCACCTTGAGTTGGGCGGTAAAAATCCGGTTATAGTCTTTGACGACGCCGATTTTGATCGCGCTTTGGATGCGGTGGTATTCATGATTTACAGCCTAAACGGCGAGCGTTGTACTTCCTCGAGCCGTCTTATCGTTCAATCCGGTATTAGAGATAAATTTATCGAAGCCTTAGCAAAACGAGTTGCTAATTTGAGGGTTGGCCACCCGCTCGATCCGAAGACTGAAATAGGGCCAATGATTGGTAAAGTTCACTACGACAAAGTATGCAGTTACTTTGATATTGCCAAAGAGGGTGGCGCCAAAGTATTGGTTGGCGGCGCTGCTTGTGATACACCGGTTAACGGTGATGCCAATGGTTACTATGTAGACCCCACTTTGTTTGTGGATGCAAAAAACGACATGCGCATTTCGCAAGAAGAGATATTTGGCCCAGTCCTCACTGTCATCGAGTTTGACACGGAAGAACAGGCGATTGAGATTGCTAACGATATTGAATTCGGATTAGCAGGTTATATTTGGACTAATGATTCTGCACGCGGTATGCGTTTGGCCAGAAGTATAGAAGCGGGTATGTTGTGGGTTAATTCTGAGAACAATCGCAACTTGCCATCACCGTTTGGTGGTATCAAAATGTCTGGAATTGGCCGTGATGGCGGCGATTATAGTTTTGATTTTTATATGGAAACTAAGAATATTTCGGTGGCTTTGGGA
>CAZJWW010000200.1:0-3724 GCA_964549895.1 uncultured Gammaproteobacteria bacterium | reverse complement strand
CTGGCTCCATCCACACACATCTGAGCCATTTCTTCAGCGGCTGACATCAATTCGTCATCTTTGACTACCCGCGTCACCAATCCCCAATCCATCGCTTCTTGAGAAGACAGTACGCGATTGGTGATCATCAGCTCTTGAGAACGACGCAAACCAATTAATCTAGGTAAATAGTAGCTAGAACTGCCATCGGGAGACAATCCAATTTTGGTGTACGCCATGGTGAACTTGGCAGACTCAGCTGCCAGCACTAAGTCACCTGTTACTGCCATACTAAAGCCCGCGCCTGCCGCAGTGCCGTTAACCGCGACAATTACAGGCGCATCCATGCGCGCTAATACTGACAAAGCGCGATGAAGTTCATCGGCGATTCGCTTAACACCCTCGCCATTACTGCCATCGTAATCCTGCATGGCGTTAACATCACCACCGGCACAAAAAAATCGCCCTTGAGCAGTAATAATAACGGCCTTGACGTCGTTGCTATTATCGCATTTGATCGCGGCCTCATTCAGCTCGTGAGCCATCTGATAATCAAGACCATTGGCACTTTCTGGACGATTAAAAATGATGGTAGCAATACCGCTTTTTATAGCGAATTGGATTGTTTCGAAATTGGTCATGCACTCCTTTCTACAATTTAAGATCTATCAACAAAACGCAGTTTAACTTGAAATAAAGGCCTCAAACAATAATAGGTTTAGACGGTAGACAAGTAAAAACGGATTGTCGCTATTGAGTTTCAAAACGGAATATCGTCATCGAAATCATTCGCTGGTGCTGGTTGAGGGGCACTTTGTTGTTGGCCACCACTTTGTTGAGCGGGTGCAGCCGGAGCAGATTGTTGTCGAGTTTGATAACCTCCACCCTGGCCTGCATTATCGCCGCGAGAGTCCAACATTTGCATTTCATTTGCTACAATTTCAGTCGTGTACTTATCTTGGCCACTTTGATCTTGCCACTTACGGGTTTGCAGCTTTCCTTCGATATACACTTTCGAGCCTTTGCGTAAATACTCGCCCGCTATCTCACCCAATCGATTAAACATCACGACTCTATGCCATTCAGTTTTATCCACTTGCTCGCCGGTATTTTTATCTTTCCAACTTTCCGATGTGGCGACACTGATATTGGCGATTGCAGCGCCGTTATTGGCATAACGTACTTCAGGATCGTTCCCTAAGTTCCCTACTAAAATTACTTTATTAATACCACGTGCCATTATTGTCTCCGTTAAGTTAATACATTTAAGTTAAAACAGCTGCTTCCATCTTAGCTAAAACAGACTGCATAGCAGACCCATTTTATAGATCATCATCTTTGAGCGCAAAGCTATGACTGAAATTTAGTTAGCTATTGCATCTAACGCCGCTTGGTCGAGGCTGTCTTTGTCTACTTTTAAATAAGCGGAGTTTTCTTCGTGGATAATAATGACTTCCTCAACGCCCACAACAGACTCAAAACGTTGCTGATAGTCTTGGGTTTGGCCATCCGACGGTTCTTTCATTCGTACAATTATACTATCCAATAAGCGCGGTTGGGGCGAGGTTTGTACAACCCATATCCACACTATTAGCAATAAACCGCAAATAGCAAATACAGCAGATACTCCCGCTGCACCGTAAATTGAGCCCCCCAAAAAACCGCCTAGAAAAACACCCATAAACTGAAAGGTATTATAGACGCCCATTGCCGAGCCTTTACCTGCAGCTGGTGCTACACGCGACACTAATGACGGTAACATTGCTTCCAGCAAATTAAAGCCCCAGAAAAAAAAGAACAGACAAATGGCCATCCCGGCGACACCTAATGGACGCCACATTAACAAGCATTGAGCAAACAAAAGTAGACAAATGCCTGCTCTGAAGATTCGCATTAGATATTTTTTGCGGCTAGATAAAAAAATCATTGGCAGCATAAACAGCACCGAGCCTAGCAAAGCTGGCACATATACTCGCCAATGATCTTGGCTAGATAGCTTGGCTTGCTCCAGCAAAATAATCGGCACAACCACAAACATGGCGGTAAGTACAAAGTGCAGTATAAAAATACCAATATCTAAGCGCAGTAACTGCGGATGTCTTAATAGGCTCAACATTTGACGTGGAATCGCTCGCACTTCTAAATTATGCGTTTGCACTGGCGTTGGCAGTACTTTCCAAACCAGCAAGAGTGACAGAGCTGCTAATAAAGCGGTCAACGCAAATAGGCCCTTCACACCAATATAAGCTTGCAATATGGGGGCTGAAATCAGTGCCAATATAAACGCCAGGCCAATAGTCATGCCAATGCCAGCCATAGCCTTGGTGCGTTGGCTCTCCCTAGTAAGATCACTGGTCAATGCGAGCACAACGGCGGCAATGGCACCTGCGCCCTGTAAGGCACGACCAACAATGACACCATTAATGGTGTCCGCAATGGCAGCCACTAAACTACCAATAATAAATATAATTAAACCAAGATAAATAATTGGCTTACGACCGAATTTGTCTGACAGCAAACCAAAGGGAATCTGAAAAGTCGCTTGGGTTACACCATAAATGCCTAAAGCCAAGCCCATTAGCGCCGGTGTCGCACCTTCGAGCTGCTCTGCGTAGATAGCTAACACCGGCAGAATCATAAATAAACCGAACATACGTAAGCCATACACACTGGCGAGCGTAATTATCGACTTTTTTTCAAGAGAATTTAAACGGCTGGCACTCACAACATTATTGGCGATCATTTAGAGGGAAAGTCATTAGAAAAGCAAAAAAAGATTTCGCTTTCACAGCAGGCCAAGTATATTAACAGGTTGTTCATTCGTCTGGAACGTTTAAAAAGTTCATCGACTTTATAAAGTTCAATTAGATCACTAAAGCTATTCAGAGTTAGAAATAAGTGTTAGAAAAAATCACCATTCGCGGCGCCCGAACTCACAACTTAAAGGGCATCGACCTTGAGCTTCCGCGCGACAAACTTATTGTTATTACTGGGCTATCTGGCTCAGGAAAGTCATCTCTGGCATTTGACACCATTTACGCCGAAGGCCAGCGCCGTTATGTAGAATCTTTGTCAGCCTACGCACGACAATTTTTATCACTAATGGAAAAGCCTGATGTAGACGTAATAGAAGGTCTATCGCCCGCTATCTCTATTGAACAAAAAGCCACTTCGCACAACCCACGCTCCACCGTAGGCACCATTACCGAGATTTACGATTACTTGAGACTGTTGTACGCCCGCGTCGGTGATCCACGTTGCCCTGATCATAATGTGACCCTTGAAGCGCAAACAGTTAGCCAAATGGTCGATCAAACCATGGCGCTACCAGAAGGCAGCAAAATCATGCTAATGGCGCCGGTAGTGCGTGACCGCAAAGGCGAGCACCTTAACTTACTCGAAGGTATGCACGCTCAGGGTTATATTCGTGCACGGGTCGATGGCCAGGTGATCGACTTATCCGAACCACCTGCCCTGAAAAAGAATTTTAAGCACAATATAGACATTATTGTCGATCGGCTGGTAGTGAAAGAAGGTAACGAGCAACGAATGGCGGAATCGTTTGAAACCGCGCTGGAACTCGCCGAAGGCGTTGCTGAAGTGCTGCTGATGCCGAGCGAAGCGCAAGCCGAACAAACTCTGGTGTTTTCATCACGTTACGCCTGTCCACATTGCGGTTATAGTTTAAGTGAACTAGAACCTCGCTTGTTTTCATTCAATAATCCCGTGGGCGCTTGCGCTACTT
>CAZJWW010000199.1:0-3740 GCA_964549895.1 uncultured Gammaproteobacteria bacterium | reverse complement strand
TCAGTAAGCTTGTAATAAAAAGCCCGTAGCAAAAAGCCCGTAGCAAAAAGCCCGTGAAACACGCAAAATTAATGAAGCGTCCTTTTCAACTTGCGTCCAGCTGATGGCTTCTCTCACCTGTCATTGGCCTTCGGCGATAATTAAATTACTCTTATAAAACAGTTATTAATGGTATCCCAACATAATCTAATAAATCATTTAGCAAAACAATCGATCAACTATATTCGGCGCTATAAGCCAAGGAGCCGCCACTCATCATAAGTAACTTGTTGCTTGAAAGTACCCAGTTAGTTAAGTACCCAGATTAGTTTCCATCCTGAATACTTCACCCGAGCAATATTCTACTACATTTTAGATACAAACCCTAAGAAACAGGGCTAATAAATTACAAAAAATTTACATAAAAACACCGCAATTACCTTCCACGTGTTAAATCTGCCATTGTTATATTTTGTAAACATTACGGATTGTTTAAATAAACATAGACAAAATGCGTCTAAATGCGGTATAGTCTGACTTCGACTAAGAATGTCCTAACAATATTCATAGGCGATATATCAATGATTGGCTTGCTTTAAGTCATGGATTGTATAAAACCGATACAACATGATGTTTCGGGTGGAATCGGTAAATAAGATAAAGATAAAGAGAGTAATCGTTTTCAAGGGATGGCGTAGTTGAAGTAGCATCATTTACGGATGTTAGTATCTGAAATTACGCAATAAACATTCCGAGGGATTAAGGAAAGGTACAGCGGATTATGGGTGTTTGGGTTCATCAATGAATTGCTGATCAAAGTTTTATTTCCTCGTGGACGCGATGAATCTTCATCTTTTTTAATTAATTAACTTGATTAAACGGGTAACTAGCTAACTAATTTTTTTGTGTCAGTAACGAAGCTGAGCACAGGGTAATCCCAAATAATATACAGGTACAAACTTAGTCGTGGTGATTAAACGTTCTGTGCCAGTGTGTTTGTAATACGGTTGTAAGGGTTGTTAATTATCGTTCTAAAACTGACACGGATCATTACTGAGTGGTCAGTTACGGTTGAAAGATAATTTACTAGGTTAAAATTATTCCTTGATTGAGTAAATAAGTACTACGAGCTGCATAACGGGTTAACGGAAGCAGCAAGCAATAAATATACTACCTTGGGTAGGGGTTGAGTGAATGCATTATAGGAAAATTAGTGAAGGGTTCAGGGAATCGATGGAGTCGATGGAATCAAAATTGGAGTCAAATGTCATCACTGGGAATTTTTTAAATTCCGAGCGAGCAAAGTCCAGTGATTGTTTACGATCTGGTGCAACCTGTGCACCAAAAAGAATATTTGATATTACGTTTTCGGTGATGGCGATTATAATGCTAGCGCCGATTATGTTAACGATTGCGCTACTGATTAAATTGGACTCACGTGGTTCGATAATTTTCAAACAAAAGCGCAATGGCATGGACGGCAAGGTTATTGACGTTTGGAAATTCCGTTCAATGTATGTATTGGAAAATGGCGGGCGAGTAACGCAAGCTGTTCAAGGCGACCCAAGAGTTACTGGTATTGGCAGAATCTTACGCAAATATTCTTTGGACGAATTACCGCAGTTTTTTAATGTGCTTGCAGGCACAATGTCAGTTGTTGGTCCGCGTCCTCATGCAGTAGCGCATAACGAAGAGTATCGTGACCAGATCACCAACTATTCAAAGCGTCACATGGTTCGACCAGGTATTACTGGTTGGGCACAAGTCAATGGCGCCCGTGGTGAAACAGATACATTAGATAAAATGGCAGCTCGTGTTGGCTATGATCTAGACTATATTAATCACTGGAGCTTGAAGTTCGATATTCGTATTGTATGCATGACCGTATTACAGGTCTTTAATACTGAGGATGTGTATTAGCTAAATATATTACTTGCCAATTTATTGCTTACTAATTTATAACCTACTTTTGAAAAGCCCGACTGAATGTTAGTTGGGCTTTTTATTGTCTGACTTATTAATAGCTGTTTATATTAATTACTAGCCTTCAATATAGGGCCTTAAGATTAGGTAATAGAAACAATATTCTTATCAAATATCCCCCATATGGGTGAAGCATTTATTATCATAAATGTTTAGACTTTACACAACAGAGCGGTTACCACGGACGGTAACAACCAACCAATTCTGTTATTAAACGCTGCCCTAAGGCGCTCAACGCTACCTAGGGTAGCGTTTGTTTTTTTGTACTCACGAGTTTTTACGGGCACTGGGGTGATACCAGTATAGGTTTTACGGATGTAAGTTTTACCGGCATAAGTTTTAACGTCCCCAGATGCAGACTTAACAATTTATGAACTCGCCTCCAATATCTTGTCTATATCACTGGCATCATGACGCTCGGGTAGCTGTCGTTCTTCATCTCCCCAAACTCGGTTAACTATACTGCCGCGCTTAACGGCTGGGCGTTCAACAATTTGTTGTGTCCATCGTGTTACGTGGGTATAAGACTCAACGTCTAAAAATTCTCCCGCCTTGTAAAGTTCGCCGGTAGTCAAAACGCCGTACCAAGGCCAGATTGATATATCGGCAATGGAGTACTCGTCTCCGCACATATATTCATTGTTAGCTAAATGTCGATCCAGCACATCCAGTTGGCGTTTTACCTCCATTGCAAATCGGTCAATGGGGTATTCAAACTTACTGGGTGCATAAGCATAGAAATGACCAAAGCCACCGCCTAAAAAGGGAGCGCTGCCCATTTGCCAGAATAACCATGATAGACATTCAGTACGGCTAGTGAAATCAGTAGGAATAAGGGTGTTAAATTTCTCCGCTAGATACAACAGTATTGAGCCCGACTCGAATACTCGGACTGGCTTTTCATGGCTATGATCCGTCATAGCTGGAATTTTTGAATTTGGATTGATTTCAACAAAGCCACTGCTGAACTGACTGCCCTCGGTAATATTAATTAGATGCGCGTCATACTCTGCTCCACTATGGCCGAGTGCGAGTAACTCCTCTAACATCACAGTTACCTTAACGCCGTTCGGTGTACCCAAGGAATAAATTTGCAATGGGTGCTTACCAACGGGTAACGCTTGGTCATGGGTGGCACCGGAAATTGGTCGATTAATATTGGCGAATCTGCCACCGCTTTCAGCGTCCCATTTCCAGACTTTTGGAGGAACATAGTCAGTTGTATCGGTCATATCAGAATTATTGAAATGTTAGTTTGGTGGGTATCATAACAAGTATAAATTTATATTTAGTGATCTAAATGATTTGAGTCAATAGAAAGATTACAAGATAGACCAACTAGATTAATGAGAAACCTAGTTAGAGACTTCTAATTCTGGAAGCTGCGTTAGCATTAAATTTTGCCAAAAGGGTTATTTCTGCTGAGCGATGTGAGATTAACAAGGTCATGAGTCCAAGAAAAAAGGATACGATACGCTCCGCAGTTCGGTAATATTGCCTTGTGGATCAACCACGACAAACTTTCAGGATTGAAGTGAAACCAGACAGCAATACGAAAACCCATCGTCATCGCAGAAAATAGGGCGCCATCTGAAGGCCGTAAATTTAATACTCTGGCAATTCCGATGGGGCCGACAGTGGCACCGAGTGCATTTCAGGCGAGCAATGCGCGATCAAAAATAGCGCAGCCTCTTTTGCCCGAACGACGGGTCTCTTTATCTTACAATCATCACCAAAGTTAATCGATTCTTAATTCTATTTTAACTATCTAGTGCCTT
>CAZJWW010000198.1:0-3772 GCA_964549895.1 uncultured Gammaproteobacteria bacterium | reverse complement strand
AACGGCATTCCGCCGCCGCCCATACCACCGGGCGGAAACTTGCCCCCGCCCATGCCTGGCATACCACCCATGCCTCGCATCATTTTGGCCATTTTCCCTTTACCACCCATTTTTTTCATCATTTTCTGCATTTGCATAAATTGTTTGAGAGTTTTATTAACGTCCTGTATTTGCGTGCCTGATCCAGCGGCAATACGCTTTTTGCGCCCGCCTTTGATCAGCGCTGGAAACTGGCGCTCCTTGGGCGTCATAGAGTCGATAATCGCAACGCTTTTATTCATATCCCCCATCATTCCGCCCATCGCACCAGTAGGCAAATTCATATTACCCATACCCGGTAGCTTATCCATCATGCTTTCAAGACCACCCATATTGTTCATCTGCGCCACTTGGTCACGATAGTCGCCCAGATCAAAGCCTTTACCTTTACGAAGCTTCTTAACGAGTTTTTCAGCTTTGTCCTTATCAACCTTTTGCTCAGCTTCTTCGATCAAGGTCATGACATCGCCCATACCCAAAATTCGAGATGCAACTCGATCTGGATGAAAGGCTTCTATGCCATCAATTTTTTCCCCAATACCCATGAATTTAATCGGCTTGCCCGTAACTTGCCGAATAGACAATGCCGCTCCACCACGCGCATCACCGTCAGTTTTAGTCAAGATAACGCCAGTCAGTGGCAATGCCTCATCAAACGCTTTAGCACTATTAACCGCGTCTTGACCCGTCATGCTATCAACAACGAATAGCGTTTCTATCGGATTGGCCGCTTTATGTACGGCTTGAATCTCCGTCATTAGTCCGTTATCTACATGCAAGCGGCCAGCGGTGTCAATAATCAACACATCCATCACACCATTTTTGGCGGAAGTGATAGCGTTTTTGACGATATCGACTGGTTGTTGATCGGCGCTGCTGGGGCACCACGCCACATCAATTGAATCGGCCAAGGTTTTCAGTTGTTCTATCGCTGCCGGGCGATAGATATCGGCGCTAGTAACCATTACGCGTTTACCTTCGCGTTGTTTTAAGAGGTTGGCTAATTTCCCCACGGTAGTGGTTTTACCTGCACCTTGTAAACCTGCTACCAAGATCACGGCCGGTGGCGTCTGGGCTAAATTCAGCGCGTCATTAGCCGCGCCCATCAATTCAATCAATTCATCCTGAACGATCTTGATTACCATTTGAGCCGGATTTAAGCTCTTAGAGACGTCGGTACCTATTGCTTGTTCTTTTACCTTATTGATAAAGGTTTTAACAACAGGTAGAGAGACATCAGCTTCTAACAAAGCTAATCGTACTTCACGCATCGCATCAGAAATATTTTCTTCGCTTAGACGTGCTTCACCACGCAGTTTTTTGAGAGTACCTTGGAGTCGATCGCCGAGTTGTTCAAACATAATTTGGGTTTACTATCTAGGGGCAGCATTGCTTGGTGTGATATTCTACCCGCACTGAATGAAAATCGCACCTATAGAGCATCTTTAAAAACCCTCGTCACGAAATCACCCGATAATTGATTAGTTAGAATTTTGACCAGTTTATCACTCGTTATCGCACTTTTTTGCTACTTACTCGCTACTGCAATGGTGGTGCGTTTCGTGCGTAATAAACCGCTGGCGCAAAACAGTCAACTCGCAGCTGCTGAGGCGCCGAAATCGACGCCCCCAAACTCTTCACGAAGCTCTGCTTCTTCCCTTAAAACAGCAATGGCAACTGGCTTTATCGCCGCTGTATCTCATGCATTTTATGCCTCACAGGTGAGTATTATTAACGGCCAACTGAACCTTGGGGTCGATTCAGTATTGATCTTAATAAGCTGTATATTAGTATCATTGTATATTTTGGGCAGCGTATTAATGCCTATCAAACGTCTTGGTATCTTGGTTTTTCCTATCACTTTAATATGTTTGTTGTCCGCCAGTCTATGGTCGAGCGGCACTTCTGATAATATAAGTCAGCAAAATCAATCGTTTAATGCACATATCTTAGTATCCATTTTGGCTTTTGCGGTATTAGCGATTGCCGCCATTCAAGCACTGCTATATGCCTATCAGGAAAAACAAATTAAGTTACGCACCAACCCTGCACTGCTGATGGCCCTGCCACCATTACAAACCATGGAACAGCTTTTGTTTAGACTGGTTGGCGTCGGCTTCGTCTTGTTATCGCTGACCTTGATAAGCGGCGCGCTCTTTAGTCAGGAAATTTTTGGCCAAGCCTTTACCTTCAAACACCACACCATATTAGCCCTCATGGGTTGGGTGGTGTTTGCCATACTGTTATTTAAACGAATGACCACAGGTATCCGCGGTTCTCAGGCAGTAATCTGGACGATTAGCGGATTTTTACTAATAAAATTAGGTTACTTCGGTACCAAAATTATTTCGCAGAGCTTAGCTATGGCATAGTCCGACGAGAAAGCCCGACTAGAGTGCCCGACCCAATGGTCAGACTAGAGAGCCGATCATACTATTTCTGTACTATGGATTAATTCCTAAAAACAGCAATTTAATACCGAATTTTAATCACAAAAACACTAATCTGTTTTAAACTACTCATCCATAATCGTAACTAAATCTCAAGGCTGGAATCCAGTGAACATTACTCGCAACCCCACTCGGGAAGTCGCCGTTGGCAAAAACAAGATAGGCAACAACAACCCTATTATTGTTCAAAGTATGTGTGCCACGCGTACTCAAGATATTGACGCCACCATTGAGCAAACTAATGCCTTGCATGAACGCAATGCCGGCGTCGTTCGAATTGCCGTGGACAACAAAAAAGACGCAGCCGCGCTTATTGAAATTCGCAAAGCAACCGAAGCCACGCTATCCGTCGATCTACAAGAAAATTACCGAATGGCTGCCTTGGTGGCGCCGCATGTTGATAAAATTCGTTATAACCCCGGCCACTTATTCCATCATGAACGTAAAAAAACCTGGCAAGAAAAAGTTGAGTACTTAGCCAATTTGGCGGGTGAACATGATTGTGCGATGCGCGTGGGCGTCAACTGTGGATCGGTAGACCCCGCCAAGCTTGAGAACTATGACCCGCGTGATTCGGTCTCCCCTATGTTAGACAGTGCCTTGGAGCACTGTGAATACTTAGACTCCATTGGTTTTACTCGCTATTGTGTGTCATTAAAAGATTCAGACCCGCAGAAAGTAATCACTGCCAATGTTCGTTTTGCTGAACAACGCCCCGATATACCTTTGCACTTAGGCGTTACCGAAGCGGGCATGCCGCCGATGGGGGTGATTAAAACTCGCATCGCGTTTGAACAATTAATTAGCCGTGGGATAGGTGACACAGTTCGCGTATCGCTAACGCTACCGAACAATATTAAAGCCGATGAAGTAGACGCTGGCCATGAAATTATTGACGATATTCATGCTGGCCGAGTGCGCAGTGTGGTGGCCTTCGATCCAGACAAACTCAACATTATCAGCTGCCCAAGTTGCTCACGAGTAGAGAACGAAGCGTTTATTGAGTTAGCGCAAGATGTTAAGGAAATGACCACCTATGCCGAAGAACACAATATCACCATTGCGGTGATGGGCTGCCGAGTCAATGGACCTGGTGAGACTGATGATGCCGATCTAGGTTTATGGTGCGGTCCACAAAAAGTAAACCTAAAACGCCAAGGCGAAAAACTCGGAGCCTTTGGCTACGATATTATTTTGGATAAACTCAAAGTAGAGTTAGACCAATTGATCGCCGCCAGCGGTTAACAGCCCTGAGCGGGTTTTATAAACAGCCCTGAGCGGAT
>CAZJWW010000197.1:0-3779 GCA_964549895.1 uncultured Gammaproteobacteria bacterium | reverse complement strand
CATAAAAAGTCCCAGCGAATAAAAAGCCCTCAATTCGGGTGGTTAAGACCGCCACGAATAAAAAGCCTCAGCTCGGGCAGACAAGTCTGCCTCGGATAAAAAGCATCATCCCCCAAAGTCATCTAATAGAATATTTTCGTCTTCCACGCCCAAATCATGCAGCATATTGATTACCGCTTGATTCATCATGGGAGGCCCACACATGTAATACTCGCAATCTTCGGGCGCTGGGTGATCTTTTAAATAGTTTTCGAATAACACGTTATGGATAAAACCAGTATCTCCAGACCAATTATCCTCTTCTTGGGGGTCTGACAGCGCCACACTCCAACTAAAGTTATCGTGGTCGGCGTCTAAGCGGTCGAAATCTTCTACATAAAACATTTCTCGCTTGCTTCGTGCCCCATACCAAAACGTCATCTTACGGTTTGTTTTGATTCGCTCTAGCTGGTCGAAAATATGTGACCGCATAGGAGCCATACCTGCACCGCCTCCGACGAAAACCATTTCAGCATCCGTGTCTTTAGCAAAAAATTCGCCAAACGGACCAGAAATAGTTACTTCATCACCTTCCTTGAGATTAAAAATAAAAGAAGACATTTGCCCTGGAGGTAAACCCTCTGTTCTCGGCGGCGGTGAAGCGATGCGCACATTGAGCATAATAATGCCCTTTTCCTCTGGGTAATTAGCCATAGAATAAGCGCGTATTACCGTTTCACTCACCACAGATTCATATTGCCAAATATTAAAGTGATCCCAATCTGGCTTGTATTCTTCCTGAACATTAAATTCATTGTATTTAAGCTCATGTGGGGGGCATTCAATTTGAATATAACCGCCTGCACGAAAGTCTACATTTTCACCTTCTGGCAACTCCAGTACGAGTTCTTTGATAAACGTAGCGACATTGTCATTTGAACGGACTTTACAGCGCCACTGTTTGACACCAAAGACCTCTTCAGGCACTTCAATGTTCATGTCCTGTTTAACCGTTACCTGGCACGACAAGCGATCTCCAGTTGCGGCTTCGCGCTTAGTAATATGCGTCTCTTCGGTAGGAAGAATAGACCCACCACCATCGTGTATTTTCACGCGGCATTGAGCACAGGTTCCGCCACCTCCGCAGGCAGAAGGTACAAACAAGGAGTTCTCAGCCAAAACACCTAACAGCTTTCCGCCGGCAGGTACTTCGATTTCTTTTTCCTTGTTAATACTAATTTTAACCAAGCCACTGGGTACTAATTTGCTCTTGGCAAACAAAATAATCGCCACAAGTGTTAAAACAATCAGCGTAAAAAAACCAACGCCTAATCCAATCTCTAACATAGTTTGTGCCTACCTTTGCCTACTTGTTTTAATTACAGCGATATTCCAGAAAAAGCCAGAAACCCTAGAGACATCAGTCCTACAGTAATAAATGTGATGCCGAGGCCTTGCAGCCCATCGGGTACATCACTGTATTTTAATTTTTCTCGAATGCCAGCTAAAGCCGCGATTGCTAAGGCCCAACCAACGCCGCTGCTAGCTCCATAAACAAGGCTTTCAGAAAAAGTATAATCGCGCTCTACCATGAACAAAGAAGCGCCGAGTATTGCGCAGTTAACCGTAATCAATGGCAAAAAGATGCCCAGAGCATTGTACAAAACAGGCACAAACCGATCTAAGAACATCTCTAAGATTTGAACCAATGCGGCAATCACGCCGATATAACTAATCAGCCCTAGAAAACTTAAATCTACTTGGGGTAATCCGGCCCACGCCAAAGCGCCTTCACGTAAAAAGTTTTGATAAATTAGGTTGTTAACAGGCACCGTTATTGCCAGCACTACAAACACCGCAAAGCCTAAACCCAATGCTGTCTCTATTTTCTTAGAAACGGCCAAAAAAGTGCACATCCCCAAAAAGAAGGACAGCGCCAAATTTTCAATAAATATCGCCTTTACAGCAAGGCTTAACAAATCCATCAGTTGACTCCAGGAATGCTGCCATGCGCAGATGAATTATGCGCATTTTGCATTTCGTAATCCGGCTTTTCTACTTGTTCAGGATACAATTCTCGTATCGCCCAAATAGTCAACCCGATAATAATAAACGCGCTCGGTGCTAGTAACATCATGCCATTTGGCAAATACCAACCACCTTCGGATACGGTTGGTAATATCTGATAGCCTAACAATGAACCGGAGCCAAACAATTCTCGAACGGTGCCAACGATGATTAGAATCAAGCTATAGCCCAAACCATTACCGATGCCGTCAAGAAATGAGTTCCAGGGTGTGTTTTTCATGGCATAGGCTTCAGCGCGCCCCATGACGATACAATTGGTAATAATCAAACCAACAAAAACAGCCAACTGTTTACTCACTTCATATGCATAAGCTTTAAGTATTTGGTCAACCACTATAACTAACGAGGCAATAATCGTCATCTGCACAATAATTCGTATGCTGGAAGGCACGTGATTGCGCACCAAACTAATAAATAGGTTTGAAAAAGCCGTCACACTGGTTAGGGCAACACACATGATTAATGCTACCGATAACTGTGAGGTAACCGCTAATGCCGAACAAACCCCGAGGATTTGTAAGGCGATTGGGTTATTAGCAACCAGCGGTTCTAATAGTGCATTTTTTGCTTCACTTTTCATTTTTATCTGACCTTCTATTAGATCTTTTGCAGTCCTAGTTTAATGGGCTTGGTTTTAGCTCTGATCTAACACGTATTCGGTGTTAGGCAACTCTGAACTCAAGCCCCTTGTGCTGCGAACTTTTTGTAGATAAGGTCCAAAGCCATCACTTCCCATCCAAAACTGGATTAGGTTTGAGACACCATTACTCGTGAGCGTGGCTCCTGCTAAACCGTCAATTTTGTATTTTGCATCGCTAGCAGAGAGATCAACTTGGCCTTTTATCAACTTTAAGATGGGGTCGCCCTGCGCATTGCTAATTTCTTTCCCCTTCCAACTCTTTTGCCATTTGCGGTTTTCGATCTCACCCCCCAAACCAGGCGTTTCACCATGTTCATAAAAAGTAATGCTACTGACAGTATTAGCGTCGTTTTCAAGAGAAATAAATCCGTACATGGTTGACCATAAACCATAGCCTTTAATCGGCAATATAATCTTGTCGAGCTGATTATTAGTTTTCAATAAATACACATTCGCATATTTTGAACGGCCACCGATTTGGGCAATATCTTGGTCACGATCTAAAGCAACCCTGTAGACGGGATCTTTGGATGCCTTACGTTGATCAAATGTTTTAGCATCTACTTCATCGGTAAATTCACCGGTTTGCATATCCACTACTCGTGTTTCAATTTGTTGAAACAATTCATCTACCGATTTACCGTCGTCTGCAATGCCGGCTACCGAGAGAATATTGCGTTTCTTATCGAGTAATTTATTTGCAGATTGCGTTGGTTTTAACAGCGTTGCAGCACCTGAAACAACGATCGAGCATACCAAACAAAGCAGTGTCGCAACGGCAATCGTTTTAACAATATTGTCATTGGGTAAATTCAAAAACCCTGCCTGGCGCCGTATCTTTGTAATTGTAATATTTTTCATTATTAACACCTTCGACAAATACTTAAATTAAGCCGCGTAGCGTTTTGCTCGACGCTTGATATTGGCTTGTACAACCATCCAATCAATTAGCGGTGCAAAAAGATTAGCAAACAAAATTGCCAGCATAATGCCTTCGGGAAAAGCTGGGTTTACCACGCGAATCAAAATCGTCATAACGCCGATCAAAACACCATACCAAAGTCGACCGGTA
>CAZJWW010000196.1:0-3806 GCA_964549895.1 uncultured Gammaproteobacteria bacterium | reverse complement strand
TGAAATTGGCTGGCTTACCAGCCACTACAATGAGCGAATGGTGAACGCTAACCTGAAATCTGATTTCATTGACCATGACAAGCTATCGCGCGCGAATAAATTAAATGAGTATCGCGCCGATAACGAAAGTAAAGCGAGACGTATTGATTATCTGGTCGAGCGCAGTAATGAATTAAACAAACACATAGAAGATATTAATAGAGCTCGCAATGATCTGCGCAGACAATTAAACGACCTACATTCGCGCTTGCAGGATCAAATTGTTCGTAATGATGAACTGCATGGCTTTTTACTGATGCGTACCGGCACTAGGGCCAAACGGGTTGCAAGCAGAGCATTACACAGGATTAGCGGCGGGAGTATTGGTGATTCAGGTACAAATACAGAAGAAATAATCTTAGCTGAGCAAGCGGTTGAGGAAGCGCAAACATCACCAAAATTAAAGGGCTACATCGGTCAAAACCATGAAGATTATGATTTATGGGTTGAGCAACACACCTTAAGTGAAGATGATATATCTGCGGCCAAAACCGAGATAAACGGCATGGACTCTACGCCTCTGTTTTCGATATTAGTGCCCATCTACGATACCGATCCAGAATATCTGATTGCGATGATTCGATCAGTGCAGAATCAAATTTATCCGCACTGGCAGTTGTGCTTGGTGGATGATTGTTCACCCAAAAGTTATTTGCGTGGCATTTTAGAGCACGAAGCCGAGCAAGACGAACGTATCTCAATTCAATTGAACGATGTTAATCAAGGCATTGCACTTACTACCAATGACGCATTAGCTATGGCCAAAGGCGAATACGTAGCACTGCTTGATCATGATGATGAACTAAGCATTGACGCCTTATACGAAAATGCCAAGGTTATTAATTCAACTCCTGACGTTGGCTTGATCTACAGCGATGAAGACAAAATGGATATGCAGGGGAATCGAGAGGAACCCTATTTTAAGCCAGATTACTCTCCTGATCTGCTGCATACCAACAACTATATCTGCCATTTTACCGTAATGAAAAAAGCCATTGCGGAGGATATTGGCGGTTTTCGTGAAGGACTGGACGGTTCTCAAGATCACGATCTTATTTTACGCGCTGCGGCAAAAGCTGAGAAGGTAGTTCATATTCCAAAAATCTTGTACCACTGGCGTAAAATACCCGGTTCTACGGCGGTGGTTTATGATTCAAAATCTTACGCTTGGGAAGCGGGACGCAAAGCCGTAGAAGGTATTTTAACTGATCAAGAACAAGACGTGCGTGTTGAGCTCGGTTCATTAAAAGGCAGTTATCGAGTATTTAGAGCGATAGACGGTGAACCGCTGATAAGCATTATAATTCCATTTAAAGACAAGCCTGAACTCCTCGACTCCTGCTTAAATTCTATTCTTAATCGCAGCACTTATACTAATTTTGAAATCATTGGCGTCAGCAATAATAGTGAACAAGAGCTCACCCATGAACGCATGGAGCATTTTAAAAACCTGGATGAGCGCATCAAGTTTGTGGAAAAAAATATTCCGTTTAACTTTTCAGCTGTGTGTAACTACGGTGTTGAACAAGCGCAGGGCGAATACATTGTACTGCTTAACAACGATATTGAAATAATCAGCCCTGATTGGCTGGAGCGAATGTTAGAACACGCACAGCGCCCGCATATCGGTGCGGTTGGTGGCAAGCTACTGTATCAAGATGGGCGTGTTCAACACGCTGGCGTGGTAGTTGGCATGGTTGGCGCTGCAGGCCATCCGCACAAGTTTTTCCCAGACGAACATATTGGCTATCACGGTCGATTACATATGGTTTATAACGTCAGTGCTGTTACCGGCGCTATGATGATGGTACGACTGGATAAATACAAAGAAGTCGGCGGTTTGGATGAAGATAATCTGGCTATCGCTTACAATGATATCGACCTTTGCCTAAAGTTGATGGACAAGGGTTACAACAATTTATTTACTCCGCATGCGCGTGCAACTCACCATGAATCGATTAGTCGGGGCTATGAAGATACCGACGAAAAAATGCAACGCTTGGTATCGGAACAAAGTTACTTTTTGACTAAATGGGATGATTTTCTTAAGATTGGCGACCCCTATTTCAATCCTAACCTGAGTCTCAAAAACGAAAAATTTTCCTTGAAGTACAAGGACGAGTAATCGCGATGATACTAAACCAAGAACAACAACAAGCTTGGGATAACAATGGTTATCTTATACTTGAAGCGTTTTACAGCCATAGAGACATCGATCAAATAAATAAACTGGTCAAAACTTTGTGGCGAAACCGCAAAGAGCTAGATGACAATTATGTGATCGATATTTTTGTCGAAACAGAACAGGAAAAACGAGTTTACTTTGCCGATGCACCTAAAGACGCGAGCGTTAAGCCGTATAAATTAAACGATCTGTATTTAACGCAAAAACTGGTGCGCGACATTGCTGCTGGCGAACGTCTAGCCCCTATTTTGAGTTCCTTGCTGGGCGGCTTACCGATGATTTGCAACAGCCTAAATTTCGAATTCGGCTCTCAGCAGGACTATCATTTTGATACGTTTTATATGCCTTCGCCTACACCCAATAAAATGGTGGCTTCTTGGATCGCTTTAGAAGACGCGACTCCCAGCAATGGTCCACTTAGTTATTACCCTGGCAGTCACAAAATTCCACCGTATAAGTTCTCAAATGGCAAGACCAATGCGATCGTCGATGAAATGCCTGAATTCAATGACTATATTTATGAAGAAATAGAGAAACGAGGACTGAAATCCGAAACTCTGCTGGCTAACAAGGGTGATGTACTTATTTGGCATTCGCAATTATTTCATGGCGGCAGCCCAATTCTCAATAAATCGGAAACGCGTAAATCCTTGGTTACGCACTACTTTACCCATGAAGATTTTCCTGATCTAAATCCACCAAAACTTACCGACAATAGTTGTTATATGGACCGTGCACCACAGCCGGTAAATTACCCTTACGAAAAACCAAAACCCGACTCTTGGTTTACTAAAACGTTTGGCTAATTAGAACTTAGAGAAAACAGCACGCATTGTGAGAAAAAACTTGGCTAGTATGCAACTCAATAATCGACAGTTCTTTATTGCCGCGCTGGGCGCTGCGGTAATGTTGCGCTTGTTACTCATGCCCTTTTTCTCCCATGTGGACCTGTTTTCAGAGTATCGCCGTGTTTTCTATGTACTACAAAATGGTTTGTACTTAGAAAACAGTTATCGCTATGTGACCTTTAGCATTGAATTAGTGTTTGCGGCGTTCTCACAGATTTTTATTAATGTTACTGACGGGATCTTTCACCTCAACAACCCCGCGAACTCTACTGCAAGCCTAACCGATTATCACTTTTTTTTAACCGACACGAATGTCTTTCGACATCTGTTTTTCTTTAAGCTGCCTTATCTTGTCTTTGACATCGCAACCGCAGTTGTAATATGGCGATTTATAGACGACCCGACATACAAACGCCTTGCCTTATTGCTGTGGTTATTTAATCCAGTCACTCTTTTCGCGACTTATATTTTTGGTCGCTTTGAAGTGTTTGGACTGTTTTTCTTGGCACTAACGGCGTTACAACTTAAACAACATCGATTGCTATTGGCGAGCCTTACTTTTGGCTTAGCCTTGCTGTGCCGTGAAATAAATTTATTGTTTGTGCCATTTTTATTGCTCTCACAAATCGACTTTAAAGATTATTGGCTGCGCAATTGTCTGGTGTTGTCGTTGAGCAGTATTATTATATTTCTAGTCTATTCATTTCCTAATTGGGCATTGACGGCACTGGGCG
>CAZJWW010000195.1:0-3934 GCA_964549895.1 uncultured Gammaproteobacteria bacterium | reverse complement strand
ATGACACCCGCCGCAGGCGCTATGACACCCGCCGCAGGCGCTTTAAGGGCGGTTTGTGAGTTATCTAAAAATGCCGCCTGATTAGGGCGGCATTTTTTTGACCATTCAAAACACTCAAGGTCGAATAGATTTTGCTAAAATCGAGCTCGTGAATGAGTCCACTAACATTAATCGCCGCTTTTGTGTTGCGCCCATGCTCGATTGTACGGATCGACATGAGCGTTTTCTATTGCGCTTAATCTCTAAACATTCGGTGTTATACACCGAGATGATAACTACCGGTGCTTTATTGTTTGGTGATACTGCTAAGTTTTTAGATTTTGATGCCGCTGAGCACCCGGTAGCTTTGCAATTGGGTGGTAGTGAACCAGACGCCATGACCAAATGCGCTGAGCTAGCGCAGCAATGGCACTACGATGAAGTGAACATTAATGTCGGTTGTCCTAGTGATCGCGTGCAGTCTGGTAGCTTTGGTGCTTGTTTGATGAAATCACCTGAATTGGTCGCAGAAAATGTCAAACAGATGCAGGCCGCCGTAGATATCCCCGTTACCATTAAATGCCGCATTGGGGTTGACGATCAAGAGCCACAAAAAGCCCTATGGGATTTGGTAGAGACCTCGGCCACTGCCGGCTGCTCAGTATTTTTGGTGCATGCGCGCAAAGCTTGGTTGAAAGGTTTGAGTCCCAAACAAAACCGTGATGTGCCGCCTTTAGATTATGAACTGGTATATCAACTAAAAGCGGCTTTTCCAGAAATTGAAATTATTCTTAATGGTGGTATCAATACCTTACAGGAAGGTTTGCAACATCTAGAACACGTGGATGGTGTGATGATTGGCCGTGAAGCGTATTCAAACCCCTATTTGCTGTCCCAAGTGGATAAGTTAATTTACGGCGACACTAAATCTGTGCCCAGTCGTGATCAAGTAATGCATGAGTATATGGATTATGTGGATCAGTGTTTAGAGAGGGGAAACCGTTTGAACCAGCTTTCGCGGCACGTAGTGGGTTTGTATCATGGTGAGCCTCGTTCTCGGCTTTGGCGCAGACACATAAGTCAAAATGCCCACCTGCCGGGCTCCGATGGGCAGGTTTTGCGCGATGCCTATGCGGCTATGATTGAAGGTGCAAGTTGACCAAGATAGGTAACAGGGTTTCATATTAAGCTCAAGGCTGTTAATCCGCTCAGGGCTGTTAATCCGCTCAGGGCTGTTAATCCGCTCAGGGCTGTTTATTCCGCTCAAGGCTGTTTATTCCGCTCAAGGCTGTTAATTTAAGCTCAAGGCTGTTTGCAATTCATTGCGCCTCAGGGCAGAGTGTTAAATCAAGCGTCTAAATCTGTTAAACATCGGTTCATCTTTGGTAAGGTAGACTCCAGACGTTGCTAGACTTAACTTAACTGAAATTGACTATCAAATCTTATGCTTACTCTATTTAAATGGTTGGCGGGACTTATTCTCACTCTTGCCGTGCTTATTGTTATTGCGATTATTGTGGTACCACAAGTTGTTGACCCCAATGACTACCGCGATGAAATTACCGCCTTAGTTAAAGATAAAACGGGTCGCGACCTGCGACTTGATGGCGATTTATCGGTTTCCGTTTTCCCGTGGCTAGGAGTTCGTACTCAAGGCTTAAGCTTGTCGCAACCAGAGCAAATTGGTGGCGAAATGGTGACCGTAGACACGGCTCAGATTCGAGTCAAATTAGTGCCATTATTGAGTAAAAAAGTGGAAGTGGACACAGTAGTGTTAGAAACACCTATTGTTCGTTTAGTGACTTTAGCTAATGGCGTTGGAAGCTTTGATGGCCTGAGCGGCGACGGCGCTAGCGATGATGAGGGTGGCAGTGAAGCTAACCCGGCTAGCGCGGCGGCTGTTGTCATACAAGGTCTTGCGCTGACCGATGGTAATCTCACGTACGATAATCGCCAAGAAGGTCAACTCTATGAAGTTAAAGAGTTGAACCTCGTGACCGGTAATTTGATTGGTAATTCCTTGGCGGATATAAAAGCCTCGGGCATTTTGATTGATTCGGAAAACCCAGATAACACCGTATTCAGCCTCGATGGAAAAGCCAAGATTGATGTTGATAGTTTTACCGTGCGCGCAGAGCAATTTAGAGCACAAGCTACTCGCGGAGAACAATCAATTGATGCGCGTTTTGCTGAACTTGATTTCTCACAAAAAAGTAGCGAGATTTCGATTCTAGACCTTACGGCCGAGGTGGCAGCAGCACGGCCTATAAACGCAAAAATGGATAGCTTAAGAGTTAATATGGACTCACAAGCGGCTACGGTTAATAGACTAGCTCTAAATTCTGGAAATGCCGAAGCCGTCATTTCGGATTTTATTGCGAGTAAGATTTTTGATGCGCCCAGCGCCCGTGGACGGCTTGATATTGCCCCATTTAACGCCGCTGAACTGGTGCGCGAGTTTGTCCCAGATTTTGACCCCAGCGATTCTCAAGCGCTTAAATCGTTCGCCTTGAGTGGCGATTTTACTGGCAGCTTGGATAGTGCTGGCGTGCAGAACCTTAAACTTAACTTAGACGAAAGCGAGTTACTTGGTTCGCTCGGAGTCAAGAATTTTGAAAACCCGAGCGTGACCTTCGATCTAAACCTAGACCAAATGAATTTGGATAGTTATCTGCCTGAATCAGAAGAGGAAGGAGAGGAGGTATCAGCCTCTAATGCGTCTGCATTAGCCGTACCCATGGCCGCTTTTAGAGACATTAACGCCAACGGTAGTTTTAAAGCCAAGCAACTGATATCAGGTGGTTTAGAACTTAATAATGTTGACGTGGTTGTTAAATCCACGCCTGGAAACGTCACCATCACGCCGCGTGCTAGCCTCTATGATGGTTCTTTAGATGGCCAAATTGTCTATAGCGAAGCGAACGGCGGTGCCAAGCTTAAGGTCAATAACGAAGTGGATCTCGTGTCGATAGCCAAATTGTTTAATGCCGCCGATATTTCTGATCAGTTATCGGGTATCGGTAGTTTAGTAATTGATATGGTGGTTACTGAAACAAACGGCGTGCAAAATAATGAAGGTACCTTTAAGTTGTTGGCAAAAAATGGTGCAATTAAAGGAGTTGATATAAAGGGTATGGTTGATAAAGCCTATGCCAGCTATCAACAACTTACCGGCCAGCCTGAACAAGAGCAAGAAGGCACCAATAAGGAAAGCGATGAAACTAAGTTTGCCGAATTGCTAGGAACCTTTAACTTAAAGAACAATATAGTTTCCAATAATGACTTTTTAATGAAAGCACCGCTGTTTCGAGTGAGTGGTGAAGGAGATATGGACCTAGACGCACAAACGGTGAACTATCTACTCAATGTGGCAATTGTGAATAGCTCTTCAGGACAAGGTGGTGAAGCGCTTGATAAATTAAAAGGTATTACGTTGCCCATTCGTTTAAGTGGCGATATAAGTTCGCCCAAGTATTCCTTAGACATGAAGGCTTTATACAGATCTTTGGTTAAAGCCAAGGTCGATGAGAAAAAATCTGAGTTCCTAAAAGAGAAATTGGGCATTGAAGGTGGCGACAAACTCTCTACCAAAGACCTATTAAAACAAGGCTTACTGCAAAGACTTAACAAGGATAAAGAGCCCGCCAATGATGAACCTACGCCGGTGTATGATCCACAAAGTAGCGGAGACGCGGTGGCTCCCGATGTGAAAGCTAACCCTGACGTGCAAACTGCAGAAGAGCAACCAGTAGAAGACAATCGCACTGGTAAAGAAAAGCGTAAAGACGCTGCCAAGGAGCTACTTAGGGGTTTGTTTGATTAGCTTATTGGGTTGTTGAAATTGCGTTTCTTTTGAGGATTGCCCCTCGGCAGTTGCTCCTGCATTGCTCTAATAAGTTGCATACCCCAAACACTTTGTCCATGCAACGATCGGCGGGGCGGGCCTTCATTTCTT
>CAZJWW010000194.1:0-3975 GCA_964549895.1 uncultured Gammaproteobacteria bacterium | reverse complement strand
GCGCTCGGCAAAAGCACTGCAAGAATTTGAGCAGAACATAGGCATTCCAAGCGCTGGTGGTAAATTGTCGCTGGCCAACCTTGCTGCGTTAAATAAAGTGACTAAGGTTCGCAAAAGTGACCTTGAGCCCCCACAACCCAAACCTGTTGAGCCCATCGGTATTTCAAGCAAATTAAATAAAGAACCGTCAGTAGAGGAAGCTCCGCAACTTATTTTGCTAGATAAACCCTACCCAATGATGGAAAAACCTAACCCTTTCTCATTGATGGTTGCGGTCTTGCAAGCAGGAGTCGGTGTCTACGTGATATCATCAGAGAATGGTTGGTATGAGATAGAATCGCTTGATGAACAGCGGGGTTATATCAAAGAGCCATAAACTCAAGCTCAAACTATAATTGTCGAAGTCATGTTAATTAAGCCCTCCAGATCTGAGATAGAACAAGCTTTAAGTGGCGCTAACACTTCTGACAAACGACAACCGTACGTCAGCCAATTTGAAACTCAAAATCCGCTGCGACAACGGCAAGTCATCGGCGGTGATATAAAGGGAATATCTGAGCGACAAAAATACGGCCCATGGCAACGAACTCTCAATCGCATAGATCAAGCCAGCGTAATCAATTGGCTGCTCGGTTTTATGCTTTTACTGGCATTTATCGTTTTTATTTGGCCTCAAAAGACCGCTCCAATCAAGGAAGATCCAAAAAACAAGATCAGCGAACAAGAGCGTGCAATATATACTGAGTCTAGATTTGATGACCAAGTTCTCGGCACGCAAGAGAACTCTTTTAGCCGTAACGATGATTTGGATAGAGCAACAGCATTCCGAAAAAGAGACGCTAAAGATAAGAAAATTAGAGAACTTACTAGTGAGGCTGAAAAACTCATTGCTGACGGCTGGTATACTCTGCCTACAGAAAACAATGCACTAAAGAAATACCAAGAGGTGTTAGATCTGGATGATCGCAATACCGTGGCGTTGCAAGGCATCGACTATATTTCCGGCCGCTTTCTAATTGCGGGCATTGAGGCGCTTGGCAACAATAATGAAATCGCTGCCAGAAATGCTTTGGATAAACTGGTAGCCATCGATCCAGAATCACTGCAACGCTTCCGCCTTGTGGATGAAATAGACATCTGGAAGAAACAGCAACAGATTTATAAACTCATACAACAAGCGCGATTCAAATTAGAATCAGATCAACTAATCCAGCCAGCACGAGATAATGCGCTGTATTATTTTCAACAAGCTTTGGCGCTAGACAAAAACAATAAAGTGGCATCAGTTGGCATTAACTCGATTGCAGATAAGTTTGTTCAGAAAACTAAAACTGCGATTTTTAATCAACAGTTGCTTGAAGCTAAAGGCTATGTCGAAACAATTCGGATTATTGCGCCCAACAACGATAATATTGAGAGATTGGAAGAACTAATAGCTGACGCTAGTGAGACAAGCAATACTAAAGACCAAAATGTCGCTGATAACTCCAAAGACGCAGCGAATGAAACCGCGCAAAACGTAGAAGACACAGTAGCGATTGTTGAGGGCCTTAAATCGGAAAACACTTCTGCTCCTAAGACTTCTATAAATGCGTCTGAGGGAGAAAGTAGCGCTGGTCAAATATCGAAAACCCGCACTTCAAAGCAGCAAACTAGCGAGCAGCAAGCCTTTGATAAACAGTATTTAAGTAGAGGCTTAACAGCGTATGACAATGGCGAGTATGAATCATCCCTAGCGCTTTTAAAACCATTGGCCGACAAAGGCGTATCACGGGCACAAATCCGCATCGCTAATATGATTTACGCGGGTGATGGAATTCCTCAAGATATTCAAAATGCATACTTATTGGCAGAACAAGCTTTACCTGCTATACAAAAATTCTCCGATGAAGGTCGTACCTGGGCGCAAACGGAACTAGCCAATATGCTTAGACTGGGACTAGGCGTCCCGCGCGACACTCAGCAAGCATTAAGATTGTATCTTGATGCTGGTACTAAGGGCTATCCTCAAGCTCAGGCAGCCTTAGGCTTGATCTATTTGCGCGGCGAAGGCGTATTAGCTAACCGTAGAGTGGCCACGCTGTGGCTGCAACGTGCCGCTAAGCAAGGGAACAAATCAGCAATTAAAGGCTTGAATAAAATAGGAATAATGCCTTAAAAACAATAAATTAAATGACTATTTTAAAGTAAATTATTCAATATTGTTTGAATTGAATTCTTTGATATCAAAGGTCGGTTCAGGGTATTGGGGGTCCAGATCATTGAGTGTTTCAACCAACACGCTGGCAATCATTGCGTCACGAAACCGACGATTTTCAGCTGGAACGACATACCAAGGCGCTTGTTCTGACGCACAGCGACTCATCGCTACTTCAAAACTTTGCATATAGTCATCCCATAGCTTGCGCTCATCAAGATCACCCGGATTAAACTTCCAGTTTTTACCTGGAACATCTAAACGACGTTTGAATCGATCCAACTGATACTCTGGGCTGATATTTAGCATAAACTTAACCACCTTGGTGCCACGGTCAGCCAATAGACTCTCAAAATTATTGATATGTTCATATCGTCTATCAATAGTATCTTCACTGGCCCAACCATGAACCTTAACAACCAATACATCCTCATAATGAGAGCGATTAAATATTCCTATATTGCCTGCGGCTGGGGCGGCCGCATGCACCCGCCACAAAAAATCATGCGACATTTCTAGCTTAGACGGTTTCTTAAAGCTCTGAATTTTGCAACTTTGAGCATTTAGTTTTCGAGTTAGCTTAGCAATCGTGCTGTCTTTGCCTGCCGCGTCCATGGCTTGCAACACCACCAGAAGTGATTGCTCCGACTCAGCATAAAGCCGCTGTTGTAAATCGGCCAACTCAGTCCAAGAATCAACAGCGAGATTTTTAAGCTCAGCATCATCTAGTTCGCCATCGTATTTAGTCGGATATTGAGACAAAGCGACATCGCTAGTCCCAGTAATCTTATAGCGTAGTAAATCCAAGAATTATCACCTATATAAGTGGGGTTTGATCAATTTGTCGGCATTTAGATAATGCACGTGCTACATGGTATTGATAAACTCACTTTTTTGCAAAAACAACTTATTATTACGTCAACACCCACTAATTAACTGACCACTCTACTCAACCGCGCTAGATGATAATTGACAACACCTTATCTGTTGAAAACCTAAACTGTGTTCGCGGTGAGCGTGTTCTATTCGAAGACCTGAATTTTAATTTGTCTGAAGGCATGGCACTGCATGTTAAGGGAGTCAATGGTAGCGGAAAAACCAGCTTACTTAGATTGTTATGCGGTATCAATCGAGCCGAACGTGGAACCATTAAATGGAATGGTGTCAGCACTTACAATAACTTAGAATTTTTAAAAAAAAGCGCGTATATAGGCCATAAGGACGGCCTAAAAAACGAACTAAGTTGCGTTGAAAATTTACGTCTCTACCAACAACTTTTAGGACAAGCAGATGAACAACAGCTCGACGACTGTCTAGCCCAACTGCAAATTTTGCATTGTGCTGATTTAAGCGCTCACCAACTGTCGTATGGACAACGGCGCCGCTTAACGTTTGCACGTGTATTACTAAGCAACTTTGATCTATGGATATTAGATGAACCGTTTACAGGCATTGACCGTGAGGGCCGGGTCATGATTGAAAAGATGTGCGAAAAACATCTCTCAGCAGGCGGATTAATTGCCTTAACTCATCATCAAGACCTTGAAAATAGCAGCTTTGCTGAAAGCTTGAGCTATTTGGATTTATGAGATGAGTACTTTCATAATGTTTTTTTCGCGTGAATGGCAACTCATGTTTCGCAATACCAGCACGCTCATTCAACCTTTGATATTTTTCATCATTATTGCGTTGCTATTTCCCCTCAGTTTACCCGCAGAAAACGCCCTCTTACAACGCATCGGTGGCGGCATAATTTGGGTATCAGCAGTATTAGCAAC
>CAZJWW010000193.1:0-4007 GCA_964549895.1 uncultured Gammaproteobacteria bacterium | reverse complement strand
TGCTCGCCGTAGTAATACGCTAAGTTAAGCGCTGTTACCAAGGCATCGTTTTGGTAAGACATGCCTTTTTGAGCATCGTTTAGAGGAAAGAAATCACCATTGGCATCGGCCAAGTTGAGTAACACATCAACCGCTTTTAATAATATGCCGTCTTGATATTCTAATACTCCTAAGTCAGGTCTGGTGTTGTGTAGCGCTTGAGCGAAAATTAAAAATGGATACATAGCGTAGCGTTGATAATAAGGGCCCTCAGTGTAATAACCATCGGGTGAGAAGGGCTGGTCTATGTTGGCGAAGAATCCCGCCTTTTGACCTTCAACTTTTATAAAACCACCATCGTCGTCTTTGGTGCCAATTTCCAAGCCGTCGTCTTTAAGCCCGTAGAGCGCACGTTGGATAAGTTCTTCATCTTGCATGACTAAACCAATCATGCCGACTGCGGCGGCACCCCACGTGCTGTGGTTGTGTACCCGATTAAAGAACTGTGGGCTGTCGATTGAAATATGATCTGCAAACGGTCTGAATAGGTTTTCTTCGAGTTTTTTACGCTCTTTCTTTGAAAGCCAATCGTAGATAGCGTCGTAGCCTTGAGCGGCATAAAGCAGCCAATTGGAATCGTTCAAACATTGCCAAAAAAGTTTACCTCTAGCGTAAGAACGTGTTTGCGGGTGTAAGGGCAAATCTTTATACATGGCTTCATATTGAAACAACATGTCCCGTATGTATTCAGCGTATTTTTCGTCTTCAAGAATTTGAAAAAGCACGCCGGCTTTTTGCAGCATAAAGAAATTGGCTTTGTGCTTTTGATGTGTATAACCACCCGAGAAATCTTTAGGAATAGGGGTTTCTATGCCCAGTTCAATTTCTGCATCAACCTCTTGTTGCAACTTCTCTAAAGTTGCATCGAATAAAGGCACATTACCTAAATCATTTTGGATTTTCTCTATGCCGTCTTTGGTTAAGATCAGGCCTTTACGGTCATCGGTGCTACAGCCTGATAAAAAACCAGAACCGGTGAGAACAAGCAGACTAAGTGTTAGTAACAATACGCGGGTAATTATTTTTTGCTTCATTGATTAGGCTCCTCACCAATTTATTGATTGGTATTACTTTGTGCAAGACCGATTATATCTAGTAATGGATCCCGCAGCGGTGGCCAGTTCTAGCCCATAAAGGATGTAGATAATTTTACATCTTTTCTAAGGTTCTATAAGGTTTGTTTAAACGATTGACGACTTTTAAAACGCCGTTGGCTTAGCTTATGGCAGACAGTGCTCGTATTACACCACGTACTTCAGCAAGACCTTTTAATCGGCCAATACCTGAGTAGCCAGGATTTACGGTTTTGTCTATGTCATCCATCATCTGATGACCGTGATCGGGGCGAATAAAGATTTCTGAGTTGGTCAATTTTTGCTCTTTACGACGTTGTTCTTCGTTTAATAATTCCTTCACTACTTGCACCATATTGACATCGCTATCAAGATGGCTGGCCTCGTAGAATGAGCGTTGTTCATCGGCGTCGAGAGTGACGCCTCTTAAGTGAGAAAAATGAATGCGTGGGCCAAACTGTCTGGCCATCGCCGGCAAGTCATTATCGGCACGGCTACTATAAGTGCCCACACAAAGTGTTATACCATTGGACGGGCTGGGTTGCGCTTCGAATAGAATGTCTAGATCATCCGCCGTACAGATTATTCGCGGCAGGCCTAACATATCTCGCGGTGGGTCGTCAGGGTGAATAGCCAGTTTAACGCCTAGTGCTTCGGCGCGGGGCAGTACCTCGGCAAGAAATGCAAACAAGTTGCTGCGCAGCGTTTCACTGGTCACATCTTGGTAATTCGCCAGCATCGCGCGGAAATCGTCCAAGCCATAGCTGTCGGTCATTTTACCTGGCAGACCAGCGATAATATTGTTTGTTAGCTCGGTGAGTTCGCCGTCTGACATCGAGTTGTAAATTCGTTTAGCGTCTTCAACTTCCTCTTTGCTGTATTCGTCCTCAGCGTTTTCACGCTTGAGTATAAACAGATCAAATGCAGCAAATTTTTGTTGGTCAAAGCGCAACGCATATGCACCATTCGGTAATTTGTATTTGAGATCGGTGCGGGTCCAATCAATGACTGGCATAAAGTTATAGCATATGGTTTTTATGCCACACTTCGCTAGGTTTTCCATCGATGCAATCCAGTTTTGCACGTAGGCTTCATGGCCAAGTCTAGCCAGTTTTATATCCTCATGCACGGGAATACTCTCTACCACTGACCACGTTAATGAAGAGAGTTCAGATTCATGCTCTTCTATTAAAGCTTGGTGCTGGCGAATAGCCTCCAGTGACCATATATCACCCGTTGGAACGCTATGCAGAGCACTGACAATATCAGTAGCGCCTGTTTGCCTTATATCATCAATGGTTACAGGGTCGTCAGGGCCGAACCATCGCCAGGATTCACGCATTTATATTTCCTTAATTTACGAGATATGTAGTTTAGCCCGAGACACGATAAGAAAATAGTCGTAATGGGTTCTATAGCACAACAAGGCTTATCGAGCTAACCAAGCACCATCGATGGCAAGAAGGAGATAGGTAGCTTATGGATTGCTAAAGAGATATTAATATGGTTTATGCCGGCTCGGTTGAGATCACTAAATTAAATTATAAAAACAATATCCGGTATAGAGGAATTACTGAAAACGTATCGCTTTTACCATTGGACGCAGACAAAACTTAATTCATTCCATTATTAGGTTTGAAGGTGGTCATTTGACCAGTTGTACATATGTAAAAGAAACTCTATAGTAGCTCTATGCACTTAATCTTCGACGCATTAAGAGCATGTGTGAGTTTTTCTAAATGCAATCGATTAAGCGCTAATAACGCTGTATAAAGACAGGGACGTCTTTTTTTTATATACGCCTGTTTCAGATAACTAGAGCAGCTTTTCAATTTACCCATTGCTATCAGCGGGCCGGCTTTTCCAAAATGACGCGAGATTAGAACCTGTCACATTCGTTAAGAGAGCAAATACGGACGGCGCGAGTCCCAGAATTGGGCAATAAAGCCGCCGATGCCGTTTATCTTGTATTTACCAGAAACGCCATGCCGACTGGTACCGTTTGTTTGCGGCGTCAAGGTGTCGGCAGGTTAGGCCTTCACAAAGAAAAGGGTTCTGGCTGAAAGGGCGAATACCGAAGGTTTTCAAATGCCGTTCATAAACAGGATGGCAGTTTTTTCATGACATGAATGCAGGCACCGGCCCCTCGACTTCGGTAATCAAGACAGAGGCTGATACCCCTGTTCGTATTGTCTTTACTTCATGCATATGACCTTGCTCGGGTTTGGACGCATTGCTAAAGATAAATTTCTCACCGAGCCAAAAACTTTTTCTATCGGCCTTATTGAGCCGACCGACCATTCGGTTATTAGTCGCAAAATTAACCAGCTAATCAAATAGAATTTGCTGTCCTGTCAAATAGTTAATCAATTTGGCCTGTGCAAATTAATTAAGAGCAATAATAGTCGGCAGTAAGTTTTTATAGAGTGCTTGAGAATACTAACTTAAGTGGTTGAGAACGCGTGGTAAATTATAAATTTATTTTTATAACCCCAGTTATTGCTGGCTATATAGTGGCGCTAACAAGTGGAATTTTATTAATTTGGAATCTACAGCGACGTTGGTTAAGCTCTTTCCAAGGATATAGCAACACCCTAACCAAAAATAATAAAAAATCTATTAAGTCCCCTTTATATCCTGCTTCAATACGATTTAAATAATTACAAAAAAAGCGTTGCACGCTTTTTAGCGCTGCTGCGACGGTAGTATAATGACAGCATCAAAATTAATAATACTAGTATTAGCTAGTGTGTTGGCGCCTGCGCTAACGCACGCACAGATCGGCGACTATAAAAAGATCGCCGATATTTCAAGTTCAAACCTGTACCAAGTCAACGTAGAAGAAGACCTAATCTACGGCGTTGGTAAAACAGATTATCGTCGCCTAAATGCCAG
>CAZJWW010000192.1:0-4013 GCA_964549895.1 uncultured Gammaproteobacteria bacterium | reverse complement strand
CTCAAGCTTGCCGAGCACGGTAACGTGCTCGCCTTGCCATAAGCGTTTGATACGTACCAGCGGGGTATTGCCGACAAGATCTTCTAAATATTGATAAGCCATATAGCTGCTATAACCGCTAAGGAGTTTAATCGTCGCCGAAGCTCATAAATATTTGCAACATAAAACGAAACATCAATGCGACGGATGCAAACAAAGCAAGCGCTGCCCCCACGTGCTGGTGCTCTTGATAATGGTGCAAGATATTTGAAGTACTGTATAAAACGCTACCACCTGCCAGTAATACAACACCAGCTGCAAAGGCTATACCGAGATCAAAACCAAATATAGCACCCGCTAAAACTAAACCGATAGCAATACATATTCCTATCGAAATAATTGGCCCAAGAAATGAGAAGTCCTTGCGAGTCGTGAAACAAACATAACTTAAACCAGTGACCAAAGCCGCTGTTGCGACCCCAGCATCCACAATCGCATTTGGAGCATAAAGACTTGCTAAGTAAACGACTGGCACGAGTATAATGGCTTCAGCCAAAATAAAAAGACCTAGCCCTACATACTGCATTTCTCTAGATTTTCCTGAGTGTGCCCAGTTATTTGCAATCGTACAGGCGCCATAAAATAAGCCAAAAACAATTAGAAAGCTTAGGGTTCCAGTGCCGAGCAATGACAGCATTAGCTGCCCGACTCCTGCTTTTAAAAGCACGGCTACACTAATCGCTAATAAAGTTAAAGCTCCTGCAACGTGTGCATAGGTTCTGCGAATAAATCCCGCTCTTGCTTCACCCGGTAGTGAGGCAACGACGTCGCCTGATGCTACATTTAAATAACTCATAATTGATTCTCCATATAACTAAATAATAATACCAAAAGGCGTACTCGGATTTCTGACGCCCAATTTTGTTTATAATGTCTGATTGATAAAGCTCAAGCTTAACATGACACTGTGATTCTCTACTCGATATATTGCACTATTAACTGCAAACTTAAGCGTTCACGAAACTCGTTAACATCTAGACGATAGGCCGCTCGAATCGTACCTTGAGGTAATGATTCGCGCTTGTCTAGATACCTAAAGCAAATAGCATCTATGACATGATCAGCATTCGATGGTCGCAACTTTAATTTAGCGTGTGTATCACCCACCACGCGCGCATCAATGACCTCAAATTGGCCATCAAATAAGGGTTCAGGAAAACCCTGACCCCATGGCGTGGACTGACGTAAGCTTTCGGCAAATTCCAAATTGAAATCACTGGCGGCGAGCTCTCCGTCTGTCCAAATCACCTGACTCCAGTCTCTATCCGCCGTTAGTTGTTCGGTAACCGTCGATAAAGCGGCTTCAAATTCAGCTATATTTTTTTGCGCCAGCGACAATCCAGCCGCCATAGCATGACCGCCAAATTTGCTCATCAAACTCGGATGCAGGGCATCGACTCGAGCTAATACATCTCTAATATGCACCCCTTCTACACTTCGCGCAGAGCCTTTCCATTCACCTTCCTTATCACTCGGTGCCAAGGCCAATACTGGCCTATGAGTTCGTTCTTTAATTCGCGATGCGACTAAACCCACTACACCTTGGTGCCAGCTCTTATCGTGCAAAATATAAATAGCAGGCGGTTCTTCTTCCACACTGAGGTTTTCGACAATCGCTAACGCGTCTTGCTGCATCGACTGTTCTACCTCTCGCCGCGCACGATTTAACTCGTCTAATTGCATGGCCAATTGCATAGCGGTGTCGGTATCATCCGATAATAAACATTCTATGCCTACCGACATATCATCTAGGCGGCCTGCCGCATTTAATCGTGGGCCGACGGTAAAACCTAAGTCACTGGAAGCCAATCTTAACGGATTACGATTGCCCACGGTTAACAAAGCTCGAATACCAGCACAAGCTTTACCCTGACGAATTCGCTGCAAACCTTGCTGCACTAACACGCGATTATTCTGATCTAGCGGTACCACGTCTGCCACCGTTCCCAACGCTACTAAGTCTAAAAACTGTGACATATTTGGCTCACTAATACCGCTGTCTTCAAACCAACGGTATTGTCTAAGTTTTGCCCGCACCGCTAGCATTACATAGAAAATAACACCGACTCCGGCTAAATTCTTGCTAGCAAATCGATCGCCCGGTAAATTTGGGTTAACAATCACGTCAGCGGTGGGTAACTCTTCGCCAGGCAAGTGATGGTCAGTCACCAACACAGAAATACCTAAGGCTTGCGCTGCATGCACGCCATCAATACTGCTGATACCGTTGTCCACGGTGATAATAATATCGGGCTGGCGCATTGCCGCCACGCCTACAATTTCAGGAGATAGACCATAACCATATTCAAAACGGTTTGGCACTAGGTAACTAACATTGCTCAGCCCAAATGCCTTTAAACATCGGCAGGCTAGCGCACAACTGGTAGCACCATCGGCATCAAAATCACCTACGATAACAATAGTGGCATCGGCCGTAATCGCCTCCGCTAATAACTCAGCAGCATCATTAATATGCAGCAGTCCTTGAGGCGGTAATAATCGCTTTAGCCCATAGTCAATTTGACTGCTATTATTAACACCACGACTGGCTAACACTCGCGCTAAAGTGTCTGACCCTCCTTGAGTTAATAGTGAATCTGGTGGGGTGTCCCCAGAGGGACGTAATTTTATTTGTATAGCAGACAATTTAATGAGGCTTTAAGGGGAGATATTTGAAATAGTATGACCGATCCAAAACCATATATAAAATGGTTTTATCGATGTACCTTTTTATTACTCGTTGGGTTGATGGCGTATGTCGTTTTTCAACCTCATTATAATTTTGCGCATTGGGTACCGCATTCACAATTGCGTAACATGGGTATCCCGTATTCCGTAATATTGCACTTTGAATCAAACGCGGATAAATTACTGCATCCGATCGGCGGCTTTGTTCTAACCGTCTTACTAATTGTATGTAAGTGGCCTTTGATTAGTCACCCAAGATATCGTTTATTCGTATTGTTTTGCAGCGCCATGCTAATTACAGAATGCATCCAGTGGACGCTCGGGCGTGGCTTTGAATTTAGCGATTTACTATTGGGAGTATTAGGTAGTTTCCTTGCGTACAAATTTTATCCTAACTCCTGATTCTTAAGTGAAGAACCCCTGATAGACAATATGTTTAAGAACAGTCAAAAGTCGCTCAATAAAGCGCCGACCGGGCACAACAACAAGGTTAGCGCATAGGTAGAACTCAGTATTTTGTGCAAGGAAGGTAAAATTTGACTTGACGGCTAGCTGTCAATCTCTACTATGGAGCATATACTTATTGCGCTACCGATAACACCATTGAACTAACAAACTCGTAATGCGAATATTGAGCAGATATTGAATGTTAAGGTGCAAAAATAATAAGATTTACTAAATCGACTCTACTAGATTGTAGTTAATTGGCAATATTCCATTAGCCAAAACAACACCTTAATTATAAAATAATACGCTTGGATTAGCCGAGACATAAATGAGCACATAGTTAGACTCACATAGTTAGACTCACGTAGTCTAACTAAAGTGTTGGACTTAAATTATAAACGTATGTGTTCAATTCAAGAGTTAAATAGAAAGGTAATATAAGTGGCACAAGATAAGACACAAATTGATTTATTTAACGACGTGGAGCGGCGTGCAAAAAACCTCGCCTTGAGCGGCGTGGTACATCCTTTTGATTGGCACAATACTATTATCGGCCTTCTCAACAAAGAAGAGATTGAAGTCGCAAGACTAAATCTAGGCAAACTCTCCGTTGACGATTATGTAGAACAGGTATTGGACCCCGCTGAATCAGCTCAACGACCCAGTGCTAAAAGTATTATTTCTCAACTCAAGGGTAAAATTCACAGTGAATTTGAGTTAGGACCACTTTATACCACTGAGATTTGTCTCAAGTATGGTGAAACGGAACGCCGTATAGGGATTATCGCGCAGAATAGAGAGTTTAATAACGGCGGCTGGGGGCCGGAACATCATCTAGA
>CAZJWW010000191.1:0-4155 GCA_964549895.1 uncultured Gammaproteobacteria bacterium | reverse complement strand
GAATAGTCTCTGCTCTTTCAGACGCATCATTTAGCAGTCCAAAGAAGCTGAGTATACTTGTTTGAGTATTTATATACCACGTCATCAGAAAATCTCTTTGGTGATATTGGCCTACCGTAAAAATAGGAATAGAACGCTCATCATTGGTTCTAATAATGAGCGTATTAGTAAAGTCACTATCCTGATACCGTTTGAATATATCGAAAATATTGAGCCCAAAAAAAACCTCACGCAGGAAAGCAAAATTATCTGTAGCATTAATCTCAATGCCCTCGATTTTAGAAAACTCTACGGTGTTTAGCTTTTCATTCTCTCGGTAAATGAGCGTTTTAGATTTCTTATCAAAAATAAAACGTCCGAAATTAGACTCAATCTTGATTTGGTCTCGACCTTTGTTTGTCACATCGAACTTTCCTTTTCTTTGTCGACGGAAAAATGCGACAAAAAAGGTATCTAAAACAATCGAAGCAATAATAAGTAGAGCTATATTTTCCATCAGTAACTAACTCTATCAAAAATTTATCTTCGATCGGGACCCTCTTAATGACTGCTTTGAGTATGCAACAGTCTTTGCAACATTTAAATTTTAAACTAATGTCTCTTCTTTGACGAATTGAAGTTTCTCCAAAGGTTATCGAAACGGACAAATAGTTAAGTACTTTAGTTGTAATATTGATATTCCCTACTTCAATCCTTAATTTCTTAAAAAGTTTAGTGTTTTAGTTGTAATTCGAAAATGTGGCTCTTTGTAAAATCAACAACTTATAGATTTGGTTAGTTTAGTACTTTAGTTGGATGTCCAGATGAAGGGTGAGCGAATCAGAGGTAGAATTTACCCAACAAGGCATGAGGCTCACGCCGATATGTTTGACTACATCGAGTTGTTTTATAATCCGAAACGTCGTCATGGAAACAACAACGGTGTATCACCCGTTGAGTATGAAAAGCAGTATTATGAGAAGCTATTAGTTGTTTAGTAAACTAGGGGCTTGCCACTTGCCACTCCCCTTGCCTCAATTAGTGCAGAGAATATTGCACCGCCCAATAAAAATGAAATAAAGGCAAACACGAAATCTCCGGAAGCTGCTCCAAAAGCACTCTTTATTGCCGCTATCCGGTCATACTTGACTCCATTTAGAACGACATTCAAGGCTATAGGGCCTACTGAGATTGCCAATATGAAACCAAATATGAATACAGTAGCTATATCAGTCATCTATGTAAGAAGTTATTGATTAGTTTTGCTATTCCATACAAAGCGATCTTTAATGGGCTCTGAACCCTTTAATTTCTTGATCGAATCAAAGACTGGGTAAAGTGAGTTATCGGTCATGAAAGTTTCCTGTAATTACTTAAAGCGCAACGGTTTGGTTAGTGAATAAGAGTCAATAACGATTCACCGAATAGCGCGTTACTTGTTTTTTCTAAAATCTTTATCAAATGACGTCTCGTACGCGCTGAATTGCATTGTTGTCTCGGCAAAGTAAAGCGCATCATTTGCTATCAAAGCAACACGCGCCAGAGAATCACTGTTGGCATTGGAAGGCACCTCGAGTTGCCATGACGTATTCGTATCGTCTAGGGCAAACATACTGGCCGGTGAAATTTCAGTTCCGTCCTCGGCGACAAAACCCACGGCGGCTTTCTGCAACGCGTGAGAAGAAGTTAATTTTAACAACCTCTGCTCATCGTCGACACTCAGTTGAGATTTAAACGACGCGTTTTCTAGGTCACACTTGCCGCTGGTAAAACGACAATTTGATTTCGCAACCAATGGGTAAGCCTGCCCTGCAGCCGCCGCGTGTGGTTTCTCTTTCACCACTAAGTCAACGGCAAAGTAAGCCAATACCGCAAGTAATGGCGACACAATCATTGCTGTTATTACGTGTTTGTTTTTGAAAAAACTCATTCTTATAACTCGTTTCGCCTGAATCACCCTCCTCTGAATAGGAAAGTGATTCAAATCTAAAGTTTAGAAACAGTAGTTAGTGCGCTACCGCAGAACTTGCTGCGTGTGGTGATCGAATGTCGTCCACCAAGTCCTGAATCTCTTTAGGAGGCGCGGCGGTCATTTTCGCAACGATCATGGCAACACAAAAGTTAACCAAGGCACCAATCGCACCGAACGCGTTGGGCTCAATTCCCATGAACCAATTTGGGCTCATATCGCCTAAGAACGCCGTGCTCTGCACAAACATAATACCCTTATGTTGGAATACATAAAACAGGGTTACACCAATACCCGATAGCATGCCAGCAATCGCGCCTTGAGTGTTCATGCGTTTATAGAAAATGCCTAACATCAATGCGGGGAATATGGACGATGCCGCTAAACCAAACGCGAGTGCCACCGTCCCTGCCGCAAAGTCTGGAGGGTTAAAACCCAGATACCCCGCTAGTAAAACAGTGAACGCCATGGCGACACGTGATGCGTTGAGTTCTCCCTTTTCAGAGATGTTGGGTCTAAACACCCCTTTAAGTAGATCATGTGAAATTGCAGACGAAATGGCCAACAGCAAACCCGCCGCCGTAGATAGTGCGGCCGCTAAGCCACCGGCAGCAACCAAAGCGATTACCCAGTCAGGCAGCTTAGCAATTTCTGGGTTCGCCAGTACCAAGATATCGTTGTCGACTTTAACCATCTCATTCGTAGCTTTATCAGCACTGTATTGAATGAGTCCATCGTCATTTTTATCTTCGTATTTTAGCAGGCCCGTTTTCTCCCAGTTTTTAAACCATTGTGGCCGTTCATCATAAGCGAGATAGTTTCCAGGTGTCGGCTCAATAGTCTCCATCAAATTCAAACGAGCCATTGCCGCAACCGCGGGAGCAGTCGTGTATAAAATGGCAATAAATACCAATGCCCATCCTGCTGACCTACGAGCATCTTTAACGCTTGGTACAGTAAAGAATCGAATGATCACATGCGGCAAGCCCGCTGTACCAATCATTAGACTCATTGTGTACACGAACATGTTGAGGGTGCTCCCCCTCGTCGATGTCGTGTACTCCGCAAACCCGAGTTCGGTCACCACCTGATTTAATTTATCAAGTACGTAGGTGCCATCAGCCAGTGTGCTGCCTAAACCCAACTGTGGAAAGGGGTTACCCGTTAAATTAAGGGAAATAAAGATTGCCGGAATCGTATACGCGAAAATTAGCACAACGTATTGTGCGATCTGCGTATACGTAATCCCCTTCATTCCCCCCAAAACGGCGTAGATAAAAACAATTATCATGCCCGCTGTTAAGCCCGTTTCATAAGTAGTTTCCAAGAAACGACTAAACGCGACGCCTATGCCTTTCATTTGTCCGATAACATAGGTTATCGATGCGATGATTAGGCAAATAACGGCGACAATACGCGCGGCATTGGAATAGTAGCGATCTCCAATAAACTCAGGCACGGTAAACTTACCGAATTTTCGTAGATAAGGTGCTAGGCACATTGCGAGCAGAACATAGCCGCCCGTCCATCCCATTAAGAATACCGAGCCACCATAACCTTGGTATGAAAAACCGATCAATCCTGCCATGGATATAAATGAAGCGGCTGACATCCAGTCGGCACCCGTTGCCATGCCATTAGCGATAGGATGCACTCCCCCGCCAGCGACATAAAACTCTTTAGTTGTACCAGCGCGCGCCCAGATTGCAATCCCAATATAGGTGGCGAAAGTCAGGCCCACAACGATGTAAGTTAGCATTTGTAAGCTCATGATTATTCTCCTCCACCGTATTGATCATCAAGATCAGACATCTTTTTGGCGTAGTAAAAAATCAGTACAACAAAAAGATAAATCGACCCCTGTTGGGCGATCCAAAAACCCAAAGGATAGCCGCCTAATTTGATTCCATTTAGAGCGTCTGCAAAAACGATACCGCCCAAAAACGGAACAACGAACCAGATTATAAGCAACTTAACAATCAAACTTACGTTGGCTTTCCAATAAGCCTCGGCATTGTTTTTCATGGTGACGTTCTCCATCCAATTATTATAAGAGTTGTCAGTGTACACTCCTGCTAAGCCAGCGAGTATTCGACAATAGTCTTAGATAAACATGAACGGTTTTGGTTGCTTTAAAAACACGATGCTCGTTATAGCAAGCCCATGACTTGCAAAGTATTAATCGCTGATGACCACCCGCTTTTTCG
>CAZJWW010000190.1:0-4201 GCA_964549895.1 uncultured Gammaproteobacteria bacterium | reverse complement strand
ATCATTACTTACAGCATGGGGAGAGTCAGTAGGCATGATAACGGCATCACCTTGACTCAGCAGAATACTTTCCTTGCCTACGCATATATAGCAATAACCCACCGTCACTATGTGGAAATTCATGCGTTTACTACCGGTTGTATCCACGGCCCATGCTCCGCAATACTGGCCGTTGTGGAACACGTTCGCCTCAACTTTCAATGTTGCTAATAAATCATCGAGTCCTTTCATAAACGATTTGATATATTAATTATTGAATTAAACATAGACCGAGCTTAATTTCTCACTATCGCAAACTCATCGGTAATTATTATTGCAAAATAAAAGGTCGATAAGAAATTAGAAGTCGGCAATCAATCGGTTTATGACCGACTCACAGATTACTTATAAACTAACTAATCTCAGTTTTACAGTTAGCCTTACACTCTCGACCTTGATGTACCTCAGGCACCACTTAAGTATTTAGCTGTGTATTCACACTCTAGTTCAATCTCTTTGGCGATGGTTTTAGCCGCGTATTTCTCTAGCTTTTTAGCGCCTAACATTATCTTTGCATCGGGTTCAAAGTTTGCGACAAACGTGCAACCAGCAGCTGAGGGTTTTAATATTACTTCACCACTTATCGCCAACGGTGCACCCTGAATGTCCGTGTTGTTCTTGCAAAGATAACCTGCTCCATCAGCACACCAAACCTCATTAGTAACGGCTGTTTGCACACTCTTCAAAAAGGCTTTTAAAACGCTGGGCACGTTTATTTTTCGCTTCCTTGTTAACGTTACCGTTTGATCACTCTGTTGACCTTGAGCATTACCATTCGCCTCTAGGCTGCCGAGTTTCAGGGCTCTTTCGGCCAAAAAATCAGGATTGGTTAATGTCTTAAACACCGTTGCAACGTCGTGATTAAATTCATAAGTTACTTGCATAAAGAAACTCCAGTTATAGACTATTAGTAATAATACGCTCTTACTATACTCCTCTATCAAACAGTTTGTGCATGGTAAATAAATAGGGTCAAAGTGAGATATTTTATAATCTACTTTCAATACCAAAAAGCTGGCTCCAATTTTGCATCCGCGTATTCAACACTTGCGCGTTCGGTTGCACAGGTGCCTGTGTTATCAAAGCAATACTAGATAGACAAAATGGCAGTTTCTGAATGACAGATCATATATATTGAGTGATTCTAATATTAATATGGAGGAGCCGAAATGAATAAATCTGTTAATAGTATTCCAACTGAACCCATCGGCAGTGTCCCGCGCGCCCCAGAATTACAAGAGGCTATGGTAGCGTTCTCAGACAACAAAATGTCAGCAACAGAACTGGATACGGTTTTTGACAAGCATGTCAAAGAAACGATCGAGAGGTTTGAAGAAACTGGTTCTCCAGTTATAAGTGACGGTGAACAAACAAAATCGAGCTTTGCCACTTATCCACTAGACGGCTTAGATAATATTGCTCCTGACGGAGTCATCATACCTTTCGAAGATGGCCATACCCGCCAATTACCACGACTAACAAAAGGACCTTTTAAGTATGCAACTTATGCGGGTTCTTATTTACCTCGCGCAAGAAAATATGCTAGCAAGCCTGTAAAACAGGCAGTTATATCGGCCTCCGCGATGAGTTTACTGTATCCAGAGGAAGGTATTCCTGACTATTCGCGTGATCAGTTTATCTCTGATCTAGTAGCAGAAGCCGTGAATGACATTCGCAGTTGTTTCGACAATGGCGCACACAACATACAAGTTGATTTTACCGAAGGTCGCCTGGCCGTAAAGCTTGATCCCTCGAAGCAACTACTCCAACAGTTCGTTGATCTGAATAATAAAGTTTTGTCGCATTTTTCAGATGAAGAACGCAAGCGAATAGGGTTCCATACTTGCCCAGGTGGCGATCATGATTCAACGCACAGCGCCGATGTAGATTATGGAGAATTGATTCCAATCCTTCTAAGTCTGGAGTCTGGCAGTTTTTATATGCAAATGGCGAGCGAAGAAAATCCGGAGAAATCGCTAAGGATAATTGGAGAACATTTACGAGCCGATCAACGTATTTACATTGGCGTTATCAATGTTATTGATGAAGAAGTTGAAACGGTTGATACGGTACGTGATCGTATTTTTTTAGCCGCGAAATACATTCCGATTGAGCAGCTTGGTACAACTGATGATTGTGGTTTTTCGCCCTTTAGTGATGATATAGCGACCAATCGCCGTACTGCTTTTGCAAAAATTACGGCCCGTGTCAAAGGAACACAATTGGCATTTGATCATCTAACTCAAGATGCATAACAAATCATCATAAAAGTAAATGTAAATAAATAAGGTCAGAGTAAGATTGCTTTATAGGTTTCATAGCCATAGTGGCGGTTTTTAAAAATCATAAATGAAATCGGTGTCAGGTCTCGATTTACGATTCAAATATCAGAGCTTAAATGAAAACCTTGGTTTGGTCGACGAGTCCATATCCAACCCTATCTATTTTTATCAATAAAAAAGCCGCGAATCTATCACGGCCTTTTTTGTTTGTTTCATTTCGCTGAGTTTTATATCTCTGGCCACAATAGCGTTTCTGGATAAAACTGTGACCATGCGAACCAAAACGCTTGATGGGTTCCTAGGTCTTTACCATCTTGATCAATCGCTTTCACACCGCCCGCTGACAACACGATTTGGGTGTTTTCGAACTCTACCTTCTCGCCGGCATCGAGTACTTTAATCAGACTATCCACATGGAACGCAATGGGTTTGCCTGATGCGCTGACAATACCCAATACATCTTCTTGAACAGGAAGTCTTGGATCAACCTCACCGATAGGAAAAATCGGCCCTTTTGCATCACGACCATTTCTGAAATCAAAATTTTGACCAAGGGCTAGTCGTTCTTCCAATACTGTCGTTTTTGGGTAGGATTTTCTCCATTCTCCCCAGGTAGTTGTCACAACACTTGCTTGATTTAGTTTCACACCCTTTTCAGACAATGGGCCGGTCACCGCATTACCTCTAAAGGTGTCAAACACGGAGAAAGTATTCAGGTCGAACATGACTTTGTTTGAGCGACTCAATAAGCCGGAGGTACGCAATACTGGGCGGTCGACACCGTCTGGAACTTCGTCTGTGAACCAAGCTTGAGCTGCGCCGCAGAGCGTACAGTAAGGAATGCCTAGGTCACGCCCTCCAAGCGTGTCGTTGACCATTTCACGGACTTCCATAATCTGGCGTGGGTAGGCTCTTGCTTCGCCGTTGAGAACGATACCAAAAACGACATCATCGTCATCCAGCCATTTCGCGGATTTTGCGTCAGTAACAGGAGGGTTATCCGCCGCCGGGATACAATTGCAGCGTTCATCAGTTTTATCAAACTCGCGGTTATCAATTAGAACGCCACCCCATGAGACAAATCGCCAATCGATATCACCTTCTACAAAAAGTGGCTTCCACTCTGGCAGTACAGCCGTGAAAATACTGCTTTTGTACTTGAGATAATCGGGTGGTTCAGGAATATTCCATGCCATTAACCGGTTGGTGGAATCGTTCCAATTACTGAGGTTGCTGGATTCGAAGTTAAGCAGTTGCCTTAGCGTCTCGCCGAGTTCGTTGCTCGCCTGACGACTTTGAGCAAACCGCAATAAGTCAGCCACTATCCAGCCTAAGCGAGGATCTTTGGAGTTATTGATAACTTTTAGGGCTTGATCTTGCTCTTCACCCCATCCGACCTCAATTCCGTCAATAAATATACTCTCGGCAGCGGCTTGCACTTCTGGACTCAATGCACCTTCTGGCACTGTGGGTGCCGGCCCGAAATCACGTGCACTACCCCGCGGCAAAGCGTCACGAGCGAGAGCGGTTGCCGTGGAGACACCGCTAGATTGAGCGAAGCTAACCTCGACCCAAAGCAGAGAATGTAAAGCGAGTAAGGCGAAAGAGAGAAACGCGCGTTTAATAAACAATGTAAGACCTCATGTGAAAGACCAACGGGTATAATAGAAGACAGGAAGAATTCGTTTAATATTTCACATACTTACTCAATTAGATAGAAACATACTCAAAGCGGTCGTTTAATGGGCTCCGCTTTAATTCCTGACCCCTTTCATTCTTACCCATCTCAGCGGGGTGACGCATGTTATGAAAACGAATAAAAAAACGTATCCAATAGAGGTAAGTTTTTTCCGTTCGTATAGAGTAACCACGTAAACGCA
>CAZJWW010000189.1:0-4223 GCA_964549895.1 uncultured Gammaproteobacteria bacterium | reverse complement strand
GCGAACAATACTTGCCCGATGCGCTGGTTGATGAGCAATTTTACGCACCAGTAGATCGAGGCCTAGAAATAAAAATCGCTGAAAAAATGGCCTACCTACGTTCCTTGAATAAAAACCCCCCAACAAAGTAACAGAGCCCTCAGCGGGTGTTATAGAGAGCCCTCAGCGGGCGTGTTAAAGAGTTTCAGCCGTTGTACTAGAGAGCCCTCAGCGGGTGTACTAGAGAGCCCTCAGCGGGTGTACTAGAGAGCCCTCAGCGGGTGTGTTAAAAAACCTACTGAACGCAATAAGTTTTAAGCTCTTGAGGTGTGGGGAGTTGAGTTTTCCATGTAACACACCTATTCTGCTGCAGTTCTTCAAAAGTACGTACCCACGCTTTGGGTAGCTTCAAGCCTTTTTTGGCTTTTTTAGCTTCACTTTGACTGAGATAACTCCCGTACAGATAATAGGTCCAATTATTGCTATCTTGCTGGCTGGCAAAGGCGCGTAAATTTGGGTCGGCATTGATATTTCTATCCTCTAAAAATCGCGTCGCATTGTCTTTTTCGCTGAAGGTGGCGAGCTGTAGGGTATAGCCTTCTGGTGATTGATTAAAGAGCCATTCATTACTATCGGAGTCGTTCAAAGTTTGACCGTTGTTACTAGCGGCCGCTGGCTCGGCCTTATTGTTGGGGTTAGCGTTTGAGTCAGTGTTTGAATTCGTTTTTGAATTAGCAGTAGCGGTCGACTCACTAGTCGGCGTAGTTGCAGAATTTTCGGTGGTGTTAGCAGTAGACCCAGATGAATTGCTCGGCGAGCCCAAGTCTTCAGTTTTGACCCAAGCGACCAAGCGGCTAGGTGAATTCAGTTGATACCACAAACCGCTTTTCTGAAGCACTTCTAAGGTTTCACCTTTGTTCAAGCGACCTATAATCGAACCATCTGTAATCTTCGGTTCGGAACGTGCATTGACATTAGAGCCTGTAATTTTGCCGACGTTATTTTTTACAGCAACAAAATTGCTATGCACCCATACAGGAAAACCTTGTGCATGGGTGATCGACGTCCATTTTTTTGATCGCTGCTTTATTTCTATGTTTTCGTCTAAATTTACAAAGGCAATGAGACGATCGCTATTTTTAGGGTTGGTATAAAGCTTGATGGATTGTTTTGTTATTTTGTCCGTGGTCTGCGTTTCTACCGGGATAACCGAGTTGGATGGTTCTGATTCTTCCCACGATAATGCCAACTCTGGTTCTGGTTCAGACTTTGACCCCAGCTCGGGCTGTGATTGGGATTCAACAGGAGATTCCGTTATAACGCTTTTTAATGCTATGGACTCTTCAGCTGGCGCGTCTAATGCTGTTTGCGTTTCGCTAACCGCAGCTGGTCTCGCAACTGATTGGTCTTGGCTTGTTTGGGGTGGTGATTTTGCTATGGCCTCATCGCCCGATGCTGTGTCTTCCGACCAACTGATTTGTTCCAAGATTTCAATGGATTTTGGCTCGCCATTTTTTGCAGCACGTTCGAACCAAGCTCGTGATTTTTTGTGATTTTCACTTAAGCCAATACCAAGATAATAACCTCTACCAACATTAAATTGCGCGAGGGCGTGGTCTTGTTCTGCCGCTTTTAGCCACCATTCCATGGCCTGACTTTCACTGCGTTGCACGCCTAAACCAGCAAGGTATTGATGACCCAAATTGTATTGCGCTAAGGCATGTCCTTGCAGAGCTGCTTGCTTGTACCAATAGACTGCTTGTTCGTAGTCAGGCGTATCGAGCTGATCGTTGGTCAGCAAAACCCCCACTTTAAATTGCGCGTCACGGTCTCCCTCATAAGCACGTAAAATCCATTGGTTAAGTTCTTGCTTGTATGCTTTTTCATTATCAGCGCTGAGACTGCCAGTAGCAGCAGAGTTTGTAGCAGTAGAGTTTGTAGCAGTAGAGTTTGTAGCAGTAGAGTTTGTAGCGGCAGAGTTTGTAGCGGCAGAGTTTGTAGCGGCAGAGCTCGAATTTCCTGTTTGCACATCAGCTTGCGAATGGCCGATGTTAACCGCCACTAAAGAACCAATGAGCAGTAATATAATTAGCGGTGTTTTATTCATATAGACAAATTATGATAGTCAACAGGTTGTGTGCCGTATTGAGACTCTATTTAACGTTTGTATATGATTTAACCGATGTTAATTTGGAGCATCTGAACGTACATCAAATGCCCATTAAAGAGAATCACAATATAGCATTGAATTTTGGTTTTTGACGCTCAATAACGTTAAAAATGAACTATTTTTGATAGTTATTTGAGCAACTTAAAATAGTTTACGCAAAATTTCATAAAGTGCTTGCGATTTACTCAAATACCCATTATCTTTGGTCCTGCTCTGGCAGCAACCACAATATGTAGTGTTTTCCGAAAGTTAACTAGTTTTCGAGAATAACTCGCCAAACCTTTGAAAACCGACATATAAACCCTTAATACTGGTCATTACAAAGTAGGTGTCGTTCTAAATTTCCTACATGCTGGTTAAGGCTTTAATAAAAACTCGCTTAGCTAGTAAAAATCACTAAGCGGTGTGCCAGAGGCTGATATATGAGGGCATTCAAGCTTAATCAAACTTAAGCTCAAAACCGATAGTCAAATGATCCGTTGCGATGATAGGCAGAATTACCCCTCCTTGTTTAAAAAACCATAGTTTTAAAAAACAAAGCTACATAAGCAAAAGAAGATACTTATACAACACGAAGAAAACGCGGGGACGAACAGCTGACGTTAAGACCAGCAAGTTTAGACCAGCAATTGGGTAACAGACCGTCACATAAGCAGTTTATCGAAACTGACTGATAGGCGCTGTACTTTAGATCAATAATAGTTAGATCAATATAGTTCAATAGTTAATAGGCTAAAGGAACAATAATTTAGCGAACCGTAAATGAGCTATACGCAGTAATCAAAAGAATTTAGCAGTGGTAAAGACGTTGGTAGTCAAAACTATAACAACTAAGTAATAAGTATTTAGTAATGAGGATTATTTAATGGGTAAAGCGGCAGAAGAACTGCAGGGCGACAATAGTTTGCATGACGATGGGTTACAAAATGATGTACCAAGTCAGCAATCACAAATTCAAAACCAGTTAGCGAATGCGGATAAGGGCGGAGAAAGTAAATTAAAACAGATGGACTTGCAGTCAACATCAGCGGATATTTGGGATAAAAAGTACCGCCTTAAAGATAAGGCGGGCGTTGCCATAGACGAGTCTACTAAAGACACATTCGAGCGTATCGCCACGGCTTTATCTGGCGTCGAGAAAACCGATGCCCTGCGCGAGCATTGGTATGAACGTTTTGTGTGGGCCTTGGATCACGGCGCATTGCCGGCTGGCCGAATTATCTCAAACGCAGGTGCACAAGCGTATAAGCCTGCAACATCAACGATTAACTGCACGGTGTCAGGCACTATTACTGACTCTATGCACGACATCCTTAATAAGAATCATGAAGCAGGCATGACCCTCAAAGCGGGTTGTGGCATAGGCTATGAGTTCTCTACGTTACGACCCAAAGGCGCTTATGTTTCTGGAGCGGGCGCGTATACGTCTGGACCACTCTCGTTCATGGATATCTTCGATAAGATGTGTTTCACCGTGTCTTCGGCAGGTGGCCGCCGTGGTGCACAAATGGCAACCTTCGATGTTAGCCATCCTGACGTAATGGAATTTATTCGAGCCAAACGCGAAGACGGCCGTCTACGTCAATTCAACTTATCACTGTTGATTACCTCTGAATTTATTGAAGCGGTTAAAAATGATGCAGACTGGCATCTGTCATTTCCAGTAACCGCAAAAGAAGCCAAAGTAGATAAACTGGATGTTTATACCTCAAGCGATATCATTTGGCGTCGATTCCCATCAACTGAAGGTTACATCACCAATGATCAAGGCCTAACCGCTTGTAAAATCTTCAGTACCATTCCAGCGAATCGATTGTGGAATATGATCATGGCGTCTACTTATGATTTTGCCGAACCTGGCTTTATCCTAATAGACGAAGTAAACACCAAGAACAATAATTGGTTTGACGAAAATATTCGAGCCACCAACCCCTGTGGTGAACAACCGCTGCCGCCGTACGGCAGTTGCCTTTTGGGTTCGGTGAATTTAACTAAATTTGTGGTGAATCCATTCTCGGGCGAAGCCGAATTTGATTGGGATAAATATCGAGAAGTCGTTAGTGTATTTACTCGC
>CAZJWW010000188.1:0-4248 GCA_964549895.1 uncultured Gammaproteobacteria bacterium | reverse complement strand
AACGGCGTTGAATCGGCATTTGACCACCTTCAAAACCAATTTGAACTTTACCGCCAGTACGCGATTTCTGGCCTTTGTGGCCCCGCCCTGCGGTTTTGCCAGTACCCGAACCAATGCCTCGACCAACACGCTTGCGCGCATGCTTGGCACCTTCAGCTGGCTTAATTGTATTTAATCTCATTGTTACGCTTCCTCAGTTCTGAGAAGGTATGAAACCTTATTGATCATGCCACGGTTTTCAGGTGTATCAATAACCTCTACCGTGTGATGCATACGTCGTAACCCCAGACCTTTTACACAAGCCATGTGCTTAGCGCCATGACCAAACATGCTTTTTACAAGGGTTACTTTAATTTTCTTTTCGTTAACCATTTGTCTTTACCGAATAGTTGCTAATAAGCGTTAACGCTTACTACATAATCTCATCAATCGATTTGCCGCGTTTCGCCGCTACTGATGCTGGGCTGTTGATAGAACGCAGACCTTTTATAGTTGCGCGTACAACGTTCACTGGGTTAGTCGAGCCGATACACTTAGCCAGCACATCTTTAACTCCAGCCGCTTCAAATACCGCACGCATGGTGCCACCAGCAATGATGCCAGTACCCTCAGACGCCGGTCGCATTACTACGGTAGAACCAGCATGAGTTGCAACAACGGGGTATTGCAAGGTGCCATCGACCAAATGAATTTTTTTCATTTCGCGTCGACCAGACTCCATCGCTTTCGATACAGCTAACGGCACTTCTTTTGATTTGCCGCGGCCAATGCCAATACTTCCTTTACCGTCTCCTACCACCGTCAATGCCGAAAAACCAAAAATTCGACCGCCTTTTACAACTTTGGCAACACGTCGGACATTGATCAACTGCTCAAGACTTTCATCTACTTGCTCGCGATCGTTACGATTATTTCTTTTTGGACCTGCCATTCTATATATCTCCTAGTACTCTATTAGGACTGTGCTTTAAAGCTTAAGGCCCGCTTCACGAGCGGCCTCGGCTAACGCTTTTACGCGACCATGGTAACGAAACCCAGATCGATCAAATGCTACCTGTTCCACGCCAGCCTTTTTGGCAAGCTCAGCGATTTGTTTACCAACCGCAGCCGCTGCATCACAATTACTGGTATTTTTAACGCCTTTCTTTATACCCGCATCAAGTGTCGACGTAGCCGCCAACACCTTACTACCAGTTTCATCAATTACCTGAGCATAAATATGCTGACCGGTACGATGAACACTTAAACGCGTAGCACCTTGTCTACCGATTTTTGCGCGCAATTTTTTAGCACGACGCAAACGAGCTGTTTTTTTATCTTTCATATCAGTTACTCACTAACTATTGATAGGAATTGAGATTTTGTTCGTAGGCTAGGCAAAAATGCGCGCAGCGCGCGGAGCCTAGTAAGACTAGGTGAGCACGAGAGCACTTTTTTAACAACGCATACGGACATAAGCTCAATTCCTCTATTTCTTCTTGGCCTGTTTTCGTAGCACATACTCATCGGTGTAACGTACGCCTTTGCCTTTATAAGGCTCAGGTTTGCGATACGCACGGATCTCAGCCGCCACTTGACCTACTTTTTGTTTATCGATACCACTTACAGTAATTTCGGTATTGCTTGGTGTTTCAACTTTCACACCTACAGGCACTTCGTAAACAACAGGGTGCGAGAAACCAAGCGTGAGGTTTAATTTTTGACCTTGCGCTTGAGCACGATAACCAACACCAATAATAGTTAGTTTCTTTTCGAAACCGTCGGTAACACCGACTACCATATTATTGATGAGTGCACGAGTGGTACCAGCAAGCGCAACCGCTTGCTTACTTTTATCGTTTGCAGCAACTTTAAGTTGCGCATCTTCTTGGGCTACTGAAACGAGCTCGTGGACATTCCACTCTAACTCGCCTTTTGCGCCTTTAACCTTAATTAGTTGCTCTGCTAGCGTTACTTCGACGCCGCTGGGTAAACTAACTGGTGCATTTGCAATTCTGGACATTTTCTTTTCTCGATTAATGCAGCACTTACATAAGTGTGAGCGCTTACTTAATGGTTACTAAACTATCAATTTCTATAACTAACTTAAGTTATAGAACATAGAACCTCACCGCCTACACCAGCACTGCGTGCAGCGCGGTCAGTCATGATTCCTTTACTGGTTGAAATAATCGCAATACCCAAACCACCGTTTATTTTTGGTAATTCTTCAGCGCCTTTATAAACACGTAAACCAGGTCGACTAACACGTTTAATTTGTTCTATTACCGGGGCACCTTCATAGTATTTCAATTTAATGGTCAATGAAGGTTTGCCATCATCATTGCTGGCTTCAAAGCCTTCAATGTAGCCTTCATCTTCCAGTACCTTAGCGATTGCTGATTTAATCTTTGAACCAGGCATGGTTAAAGCAATTTTTTCAGCATGGTGCGCGTTGCGGATGCGTGTTAGTAGATCCGCTATTGGGTCTGTCATCATGTTAATGTACCGTTTCTAATCTGTTTGTACTGTTTAGCTTTTTACTAAAATATTGTGAGTACTAAAATATTGTGAAGTTCGAACTTACCAGCTCGCTTTCACAACACCTGGCGCTTGGCCTTTAAGAATAACTTCACGTAACTTATTTCGGCTAAGGCCAAATTTACGATAATAACCGTGCGGGCGACCCGTTAAAGCGCAACGATTGCGCTGACGAGTTTTACCTGAATCGCGCGGCAATTTTTGTAAGGCTAACATTGCGTTCCATTTGTCGTCATATTCCGCATCTTGACTGCTTACAATTGCTTTTAGCTCGTCACGACGAGCTTGAAAACGATTATTTAGTTTAGTGCGCTTCGCATCGCGAGCGATCATTGATTTTTTAGCCATAGTTGTTCTCTATCATTTACCCTATCGGGCTGTAACTAATTAGTCTGCGTTATTGTGTTTTAAGAGGAAAATTGAAACCACGTAACAAGGCTTCCGCTTCTTCATCGTTTGCCGCACTGGTAGTAATGGTTACGTCCATTCCCCGTAAAGCATCAACTTTGTCATAATCGATTTCAGGAAACACAATTTGTTCCTTTAAACCGAAGGTGTAATTTCCGCGACCATCGAAAGACTTCACATTCAAACCACGAAAATCACGAATACGTGGAATGGCAATGGAAACTAAACGATCCATGAATTCATACATGCGATCACGACGCAGGTTAACCTTTGCGCCAATCGGCCAGCCATCACGAACTTTAAAACCGGCAACGGACTTTCGTGCCAGCGTAACGACAGGTTTTTGGCCTGTAATTTTTTCAAGGTCAGCTACCGCATTCTCAATAATTTTTTTATTACCAATCGCCTCACCTAAGCCCATATTGACGGAAATCATGGTGACGCGCGGTATTTGCATTGCGCTAGCAAACTGAAATTTTTCTTGCAATTGAGGAACTACATTTTTTACGTAATGTTCTTGCAATCTAGTCATTGTTTTATACCTAATAAACAGTGTCGGAAGGGTCTTTAGCGAACAGCGCTAGCTGTCCAATCGAGAACCATCTGATTTAAATACTCGGTGCTTATCTTTGCCTTGGCCTTCAATACGCACTTTATCCGCTTTATTCGTTGCGGGGTTCAAAATAGCAACATTAGAAAGTTGAATCGGTGCTTCTTTAGAAAGAATGCCACCAGTCACACCTGCTGCGGGGTTTGCCTTGGTATGCTTTTTAACCAAATTAACGTCATTAACTAGTGCACGCCCATCAGTCATAATTTGCAACACTTCACCCGTCTTGCCTTTGTCGCGCCCACTTATAACGATTACTTGGTCGCCTTTTTTTATCTTGTTCATTTTTCTAAACCGTTTTACAGGGTTTTGTCTTTTACTGTTCGACTTAACCGTTCGTTTACCCGTTCGTCTTAACTACAGCACTTCAGGTGCCAAAGACACAATCTTCATAAAGTTGTCACCGCGTAACTCACGAGTCACTGGGCCAAAAATACGAGTACCTAATGGCTGACGAGTCGCATTCAAGATAACAGCCGCGTTCTTATCAAAACGAATCACCGAACCGTCAGGACGGCGCACACCTTTACGAGTACGTACTATCACGGCATCGTATACGGCACCTTTCTTAACACGTGAATTCGGCAAAGCCTCTTTCACACTCACTTTAATAACGTCACCGATACCGGCATAACGTCGTTTAGAACCACCTAATACTTTGATGCACATCACTCTGCGGGCACCGCTGTTATCAGCTACGTCTAAAATAC
>CAZJWW010000187.1:0-4275 GCA_964549895.1 uncultured Gammaproteobacteria bacterium | reverse complement strand
AAGGACTTAGCGAAGTCTATATTAGAATTTAATTCCATTTTCGTCTCTCCAATACAAACAATCGCAAATAAACATAACATTATCACTATGTGTTCACAAGACGGTGTCACTAGGTTGCCGCAGCGAAATTACCAATTACGCCAAGCCAAGTATCCTATTCTGTTCGTCCACATAATCGCGGCAAGCTTGCCAATCATCAGCGTAATAATCCTTAACTTGCTCTAACCTGGCGTCGTCAATTAAAGGCTCATCAGACAACCAATTGTCGGGGGCAAAATTTGCAAGGCGCATAAATATAGCCGACGACCAGAGTAAGGCTCGGTAGCGTATAAAGTTAACAACACTATCACCTTGTGGGGTTTTGTTTTTTAGTTTGTTCGATTCTTGTGAGCGTAATTCAAAGTAGTCTGCAAATTGGCGGCGCAGTCTCAATTGCTTATCGGAGTATGACTTGTGCACGACTTTGCTTCTGATGGCATTTTTATCGATACTGCATTCTAGAGCTGCGCAAAGCGTATCAAGATAACCATCCGGATTTTCTATATAGTCTTCGAAGATTAAGACAATAGGTTTGTGACCTGTGCTTTCTTCAACATAACGAATAAGTCGCATATATTCGAATTCTTCAAGTTTCCAAAATCCATTGTCGTTTTCTAAATCTAAATATTGTTCAAAACGTACCGTATGACCCTTTTTTGCATGAAGGCGATAATTTGACGCCGCTAAAGTATCTTGCCTACGCAGTGAGATAATTATTCGGCTACCAAAGATATTGTGTACGCGATCACAGCGCTCAAAAATGTGCCTGCCGGCTTCTCGCGACATAAGAATTTTATCTGCATTAAACCGTTTCTTTTCTTTTTCTCGAACTCGAAAACGATTACGTGGAATATATTGCAAATCAGTTAACGCGGGAAAGATCGACTTTTGCAAAAAAGTAGAGGCAGCACGAGCATAGCCTACGTGAAAAAATGTTTGTCGTTCAGACATTGTAGTTTAGAGTAAGTCGTCTAATTAAATTTATAGTTAGTCGAATGCTTTTATAAGAAAGCGCATAGCATGGGCCCAAAATTAGAACCAAAAAATAAGGCCGCTAATGCGGCCTTATTTTTTAATGTTTGAGAAGTCTATTTTTCTACCGCAGTTTCTGGTCGTTGCTCAATCACTTCATCAATCAGCCCATACTCTTTGGCTTCTTCAGCACTCATAAAGTTGTCGCGCTCAGTGTCTTTTTCTACCTTAGCCATTTTTTGACCCGTGTGTTTAACCAACACTTGGTTCAGCTCTTCACGTATACGTAAAATTTCCTTGGCATGAATATCAATATCACTGGCCTGGCCTTGAAATCCACCCAATGGTTGATGAATCATGATGCGTGCGTGGGGTAGCGCATAGCGTCCACCATCTGCACCAGCTGTAAGTAATAAAGCGCCCATACTAGCGGCTTGGCCAGTGCACACCGTATTAACTTTTGGTTTAATGAATTGCATAGTGTCGTAAATCGCCATGCCAGCGCTAACGGAACCACCTGGACTATTAATATACAGACTAATGTCTTTGTCTGGGTTTTCAGATTCCAAAAACAATAATTGCGCAACAATTAGGTTGGCCATATAGTCTTCGACCTGCCCTACCAAAAAGACCACGCGTTCCTTTAATAAGCGCGAATAAATATCGTATGCACGTTCACCACGACCCGAGCTTTCGACTACCATTGGAACCAAGCCACCGGCATTTTGAGTATCTAGATTATCCGTTTGACTACTCATAGACAAAGGGTGGTGAATCATTGAATTGGGAATTTTATTCATGCTAATTTAGTCTTTGATTTAAGTTTATTCAGTATAGCCTGTTCTGGGTAAGCTCGGCGCGAAGTCTATGTAAATAAAGTAAGGCCGACTATTGCTGCATATTTAACAAAGTGGATGCTTCAACTTGCTCAACTTCTACGTCGGCTTTTTCAATCAGCAAATCAACCACCTGCTCCTCCAATACAATGGATTGAACCTGTGCCAATGCTTGTTGGTTAGACATATAGTAGTTAACGAACTCACTGGGGTCTTCATACGAAGCCGCCATGGTTTCAATTCGCTCTTTTACCCGTGCGTCGTCAGGCTTGATGTCTTGTTTACGGATAATTTCCATCATCAACAAACCCAAAGCAACCCGTTTTTCAGCCTGCGGCTTTAGGGTATCAAATTCAGGGCTGGGGAGGTTTTCTAACATCTTAGGGTCTATACCCTGCTGAATCATTTGGTTTTTTTGTTCTTGCACCATGCGCCCCGCTTCTTCTTGTACCATTTTCAATGGCATTTCAGCGTCATTTTGCTCGAGTAGTGCGTCAAACGCACGTTGGCGCAAGGTGGAACTTAATTGGGTTTCAAGATTGGTTTCAAGATTGGTTCTAACTTCGCTGCGTAATTCGGACTCGTCACCGCTTTCAATGCCGAATGTTTTAATGAAGTCTTCGTCAATTTCTGGTAAAACGGATTGCGATACGCTGACGCAGTCAATGCTAAAGACGGCTTTTTTATCGGCCAATTCTTCGTTGTAATCGTTAGGGAACGTAACATCGATATCTTTGTTCTCCCCAGCTTTCATGCCTTGAATACCTTTTTCAAAATCAGGCAACATTTGGCCTTCGCCTAATACAATGGGGTGATCTTCAGCTTTACCGCCTTCGAATTCTTCGCCGTCAACTGTGCCAACAAAGTTCACTATCACTCGGTCGCCTTTTTTCGATTTGCGCTTTACTTCATCCCAGGTAAGTTGTTGTTTGCGCATATTGTCGATTACTTTATCAACATCAGCATCGCTAACCTCACTCTCTGGCTTTATGATTTTTACGCCATCAAGGTCGAGTTTTTCAAACTCAGGATAAACGTCAAAACTAGCTGTGTAGGTGAAATCTTGACCTTTCTCCAGTGGCGTTGGCGTAATATCGGGTTGCACCGCTGGCACAATGTCTTCTTTGCTCAAAGCCTCTTGCAGGCTGGATTGAATTAAATCACCCAATACGTCATTTGTAGCACTGCCACGATATTGCTGATCAACAATTTTAATCGGCACTTTGCCAGGTCGAAAACCTTGCACTTTCACACGCTTAGACAACTGCTTAAGCTTGGCTTGGACAGCTTGCTCGATTTGATCGGCAGGCACAACAACACTCATTTTACGGCCTATGGCACTGACTTTTTCAACAGATGCTTGCATGGTTTACTCGTTCGATTACTTTAAGTTGGATAATTCTGTTTTCTACTACCTCAGGAATCGCGACTTGAATGCCTACGACTGCTCAGGGGGCGGAATTTTAACACTAGGTAGAGCTAGATAACATGCCCATGAGGATAAAAAAGAACTAAATATGCGTCTAAAAAATAGCCTGATTATCAATGGTTAATCCGTCTACAGAGGCAGTAAGGATACTATTGGTAGTGTGCCAATCGCCCAGCACAAAGCGTTTTGCCAACCCTTGGCCTGTATCATGCTCATGAATAGCTTGACGATGCGTGTGCCCATGAATCATTTGCGTTACTTCAGCGTCTTCGAAAGCGGCAACAACCGCTCTCTCGGTTACATCCATAATAGCATCGTCCATGTTTGTCTTGCGGTCCTTACTTTGCTTGCGAGCACCCTGGGCGCGCTTTAATCGATAATTTAGCGGCGTTCGCAAAACCCACCAACATTTCCATTTATTGCACATAAACGTGCGTCGAAATTCTTGATGCTTAAAATCATCTATACACAGACTGTCACCGTGCAACAACAAGGTTGGCGTACCGTATAAATCAATAATCGTTTCGTCCGCGAGAATAGTGAAACCAGTACGCCGACTAAACTCCTCGCGAACTAAAAAGTCTCTATTACCCGGAATAAAAAAACATTCTACGTTATTCGATGTTTCAGCCATAACATCCAGAATTTCATCAGCACCAATCAAAGCAGAACCATCATCACCAATCCAGTATTCAAACAAATCACCTAAGATATAAAGCCGTTCAGCAGTCGGCGCTAACTCGCGCATAAACGCAAAAAAAGCCCGAGTTAACTCAGGTCTCTCAGGGGTTAAATGCAGATCGGAAATAAAGTAGCTGTGCATTTAAATATTATAGGCGAACTTAAGCAAAGCAAAAAAATAAATTCGCAGATAAGCAGAAAGTATTCATTGAGGCACAATTAGTGGCATTGCTCAGGAGATTCCTCGCCTGCACTCAAAATCACAAACAAGTAGACCAAGAGCCCTCAGCGGGTAAGAAGACACAAAGAGCCCTCAGT
>CAZJWW010000186.1:629-4290 GCA_964549895.1 uncultured Gammaproteobacteria bacterium | reverse complement strand
ACGACTTGCGTCACTACCCCCTCAAGATAGCGTGTCTACCAATTCCACCACCTGGGCATTAAATTTACTCATCTTTAGATTATAGGTCTCAGACTCTCTAGAGTCACACGCTTAGCGTGGTCGCTATCGGACTCCTGTCCTTCGCGACACTTGTGCTCCTGCACTTCGGTCGCTCTTAGGCTCCTGCCTTCGCGACACTTGTGCTCCTGCACTTCGGTCGCTCTTAGGCTCCTGCCTCCGCGACACTTGTGCTCCTGCACTTCGTCTACCAAATTCACCACCTGGGCATTAAATTACTGTTCGGGTACCGATGGCACTTCAGGCGACGATTCGATAGTTGCTTCAATCGTCGTCGAATCTATTGTTGTCTTTAGGGTCGAGTCAGTGGCTTCATTGATAACTTCTGACGCACCTTCAATAACCTCTGGAATACTATTAACTTCTGGCACGCTATTATCCGGGGTCACTTGTAATTCGCCTTCTATCACTGGTACGCTGCCATCGTCTACCGATGGAATTTCTTGCGAAGGGTCCTGACTTTCTTGAATCACTGAACCATTACCTATAACGCTATCATTTGCGTTACGGTTTGAGTAAATATAAGCCAGAGTCAAACTGCTAATAAAAAATACCGCGCAGATAATTGAGGTAGCACGACTCAGGAAGTTAGCTGAACCTCGACTGCCAAACATGCTTTGCGAACCGCCGCCGCCAAAGGCCGAACCCATGTCACCTTTACTTTGTTGCATTAGCACTAAGACGATCATGATTAAAGCAGCAAAGACGTTTACGATTATTAATAATGTAGTTAAGTTCATAATTAAAATTCTATTTAAAATTTATTCTCGGCAACAATTGCCAGCAAAGGTAAGCCAGTATTTTATCAACCAGTCGAAAGCTTCTGTGCGGCTTCGCAGATGCCTGAGAAGTTTTCTACACTTAATGCTGCACCACCAATTAAGCCACCGTCGATATCACTTTGAGCAAAAAGATCTTCAGCATTAGATGGATTTACACTACCGCCGTATAAAATCTGCAAATCATTGGCGATGGACTCATCCAATTTTGCCAATTTATTGCGAATAAAGGCGTGCACATCTTGCGCTTGTTGTGGACTAGCCGTTTGGCCGGTTCCGATTGCCCATACCGGCTCATAAGCAATAACCGCATTACTAAAACCAGCAATACCAACCTTTTCAAGAACCGCATCGATTTGTTCAGACACAATTTTTTCAGTATTTCCAGCTTCTCGGTCAGCCAGAATTTCACCGACACATAAAATCGGTATAACCTCTCTTTGGCCGCCAGTATCTGCGACACAAGCAGCAAATTTTCGCGCTATTCGTTGGTCGTTCTCTCCAAACAAAAGTCGACGTTCTGAATGACCCAATAAAACATAGCTACAACCAAGTTCTGCGAGCATTGGCAATGATACCTCGCCTGTATAGGCGCCATTCTCATATGGGCTCACATTTTGTGCTCCAACGTGTAATGCGGCGCCTACCGAGGAAGCCTCAGTAGTTGCCACCGCTAAGCTCAAATATGGGGCGGGTGGACAAACTAAAAGATCATAAGCAAGGGCTGAACCACCACCCATCTTGGCGGCCTGTTCCAACACCCCAGAGACCAGTTTCACAGTCATCTTGTGACTGCCGTTCATTTTCCAATTACCTGCTACTAACAAGCGTCGCATAATCTAGTTCTCAGTTTTAACCGATGGCGGATATTAGCACAGCAACCTGCATTGCACTACAGCTTTAAAGCCAATAAGTACGCGGTTTAGGTCATTATATCGGCTTGATTTACGCGCGATTAGAAAGGTAAAAGTTGATTATAATTGTGCTGCGACCACATCTGAGATGGAATCACAACAATGCTCAACTAAAGCGCCATCTTGACCTTCAACCATAACTCTAATAACCGGCTCTGTGCCCGATGGACGTAATAAAACTCTGCCCGTGTCTGCAAGCTCATGCTCAGCCTCAGCCACCGCCGACTTAATCTCAGTTAAATCACATAGTAGTGCACCATCGGAGCCTTTTGGTAACTTAACATTAGTCATTTTTTGTGGGTACATTTCCATCTTACTGGCTAATTCATGCAATGGTTGGTCCATAAATTGCAATTGAGCTAAAACCTGTAGGGCCGATACCAAACCATCACCGGTAGTGGTTTTATCCAAGCAAATAATGTGACCTGAGGATTCACCACCCAATACCCAACCTCGTGATTGCAATTCTTGCATTACATAGCGATCGCCAACTTTAGCGCGAACGAAGGGGATGTCTCGTTCCTGAAATGCCTTCTCCATGCCAAAATTGGTCATCAAGGTGCCTACCACTCCGCCTTTCAAGCGGCCCTGCTTACGCAAGCTATTGGCTATTACAAATAATAATTGATCACCGTCGACACGATTACCGTTTTTATCCACCATTAACACTCGATCGGCATCACCATCGAAAGCGATACCAACATCACAATTTTTTTCTAAGACTGTTTGTTGCAATCCAGCGATGTGCGTGGAACCACAGTTGTCATTAATATTAAATCCATTGGGGCTATTGTTAATAACATGAACCTCGGCACCGAGCTCATGAAACGCCGCTGGCGCAGATTGATAAGACGCGCCATTGGCGCAATCAACGGCAATGGTTAAACCTTTAAAGTCCATGCGCCTCGGAATAGTGCCTTTGCAAAACTCCACATAGCGGCCCACAGCATCATCCATTCGATAGGCCTTGCCGAGCTCTATTGAGTCAACCACCTGTATGGGGTGAGTCATCAAGGTTTCAATTTCATCTTGAATTTCGTCGGAAATTTTTTGGCCTTTTGGCGAGAAAAATTTAATACCATTATCAGAGTATTGATTGTGCGAGGCACTAATAACCACTCCAGCGTGAGCTCTGGCCGTTTGGGTTAAATAGGCAATGGCGGGTGTCGGCAAGGGGCCCAGCATGGTCACATCCATCCCAGAAGAAGATAAACCCGCTTCCATTGAGGATTCTAATAAATAGCCCGACACGCGTGTGTCTTTTCCCACCAACACACTACCTTTCCCGTAGTGGTTTTTGATAACCGTACCCAGCGCCCATCCAAGATGCACAATCGTCGAAGGCGTAATGGGTTCTATACCTACCTCACCACGGATACCGTCAGTACCAAAAAACTTCTTTATAACTGGAGAACTCATAGATTTTTAATCACCTTATCCTACTTTTGTCATCGCTATTTCATGTTATTACTATTAATCACAGCTTCCGCAACCCTTACGGCATCGTAGGTAGCACGCACATCATGAACTCGCAGTATATTAGCGCCGTTTAAACGTGCTTGCACTGCCAAGCCGACACTCACGGGCAAACGGTCTTCGACCTCGCGGTCTAAAACGTTATTAATCATAGATTTACGTGATACGCCAATGAGCACAGCGCAACCCGTTTTGTTATTGAATTCGGACACCGCATTAAGCAAGGACAAATTATGCGCCACAGTTTTACCAAAACCAATACCTGGATCGACAATAAGATCCTGTTTAGCAATACCGCTCGATTCACACCGTTCAATTTGCTGATTCAGGAATTCAATGACCTCCGCCACCACATTGTTGTAGGACGGTTGTTTTTGCATATTTTTTGGTTCTCCCAACATATGCATTAAACAA
>CAZJWW010000186.1:0-619 GCA_964549895.1 uncultured Gammaproteobacteria bacterium | reverse complement strand
CTTAGCCACTTCTAGTGCACCGTCTGCTCGCAAGGCATTAACATCATTTATCATGCTGGCTCCGGCCGCAATCGCTGCTAACATGACGTCAGGTTTATAGGTGTCGATAGAAATTGGGGTAGCCGTTTGCGCCACTAAAGCTTCGATAACAGGGATCACTCTATCGAGCTCCTCTTGCAGGGAGACTGGCTCAGCGCCCGGTCGAGTAGACTCGCCACCGATATCCAAAATATCCGCACCGTCGGTGACTAGTTTTAAACCTTGCTGAACAGCGGAATCGGCCGACAGGAACTGGCCACCATCAGAAAAAGAATCTGGCGTGGTATTGATTATGCCCATTATTGCAGAGCGCTGACCTTCTAGTGATCGGCCCTGCAATAATTGACGAATCGGATTAGTACTCAAATACTAGTGCTCAAAATAGGCTTGTGGGCCGTTATGAACTCTTTCTTAAACTCTATGTTGTTTACTAACCCTTATGACTCACTAGCGGGCTTGTCCATTTGTGGTTTAATTGGAGTCCTGTCTTCTGTACCACCATCGGAATCATTGCCGCTACTAGGCGGCGTGGGCATATCGGCAGGTGCTGTAGGTTGCTTACCAGCCATAATATCAGCGA
>CAZJWW010000185.1:2686-4336 GCA_964549895.1 uncultured Gammaproteobacteria bacterium | reverse complement strand
GCCATAATCCAATTGCGCTCGATTAGTAATTAATCGTAAAGTAACTAGTTTGCACCTAGTTTTAATAATCAAATAAAATAATAATCAAATAGAATGTCGCGACTCCTCTCATTAAATAGTTATCACTACCGCCGTGGAGGTTCCGATGCGGTGTATTTCGATCACGCAAAATTGTTCGATGATCTCGGTTGGGAAAATGCCTATTTTTCAATGCATCACCCAAAAAATGTCGAGACATCGTGGTCCAAATATTTTGTTGAAGAGCTAGAGTTGTCACACGATTATAATTTGCTGCAAAAAATCAGTATGTCAGCAAAAGCGGTTTACTCATTAGAAGCGCAACGTAAGCTTAGAATGGTAATAGAAGAATTTCAGCCCAGCATCGCGCATGCACACTGTATCTATCACCATCTTTCGCCATCGGTGATGCCCGTTCTAAAAAAGGCAGGTGTGCCTGTGGTAATGACGGCCCACGATCTAAAGATTGCCTGTCCAGCGTACAAAATGATGAACAGTAGCGGTATTTGTGAGCGCTGTAAATCAGGCAATTACCTGCATTTGCTTAAACATAAATGTTTACACAATTCACTCGCCGTGAGCGGGCTGGTAATGGTAGAGGCTTACTTTAATCGTATGCTCAAAAGCTATCGCAACAACCTGAGTAAAATAGTGACACCCAGTCGCTTCTTTAAAGATAAGTTGGTTGAATGGGGCTGGCCTGAAGAGATGATTGTTTATATTCCTAACTTTATTCACTACGACGGTTATACACCCGACTACAACCCAGGCGATTATTTCTTATTTTTTGGCCGACTCGCAGAAGAAAAAGGCGCCGATACTTTAATTAGAGCCAGCGCGAGAAGCGGTTGTAAAGTGAAGTTTGCCGGAACCGGTCCAGAAGAAGATAACTTGCGTAAATTGGCCGAGAGCCTTGATGCCAACGTCGAGTTCAAAGGATTTTGTTCAGGCGACACATTGCATGATCTTGTGCGCGGATGTCGGTCGGTGATATTGGCCTCACAATGGTATGAAAACGCCCCTATTAGTATCTTAGAAGCTTACGCGTTTGGTAAAACGGTTATAGGAGCTAATATTGGCGGCATACCCGAAATGATTGTTAACGATGAAACCGGTTTTTTGTTTGACAGTGGCGACATGGATCAACTCGCTGATCAAATGAGTCAAGTGAACGCACTACCTGACAGCAAACTTATTGATATGGGCAAATACGCTCGCGAGTATGTGGAGAAAACGTATTCTAAAGAGAATTATCTTGATAAAACCTTGGAACTTTATACCGACCTAGGCGTTAATTCTTCTGCTGTTGAACATTCTAAAAGTCAGGCATAACTTTGGAGGTTTATGATGGTTGCGCAATTAGATAAAGAATATGTCGAGCTCAGTAAAGAGCGTGCGCTAAAACGGTTTTTGAGCTACTTATTTTTTGAAGGCCGACCTCACACTACCAAAGGGCAATGGTTTAACCCCGTGGTATTCGCACTACTGCGATTATTGGCAAAATTACCTGGCGACAAGTCCTTAAACAAACCAGTTTTTATTACCGGCCTGGGTCGGTCTGGCACCACTGTATTGGGTTTGATTATGTCAGTGCATAAAGATCTGGGTTATCTTAACGAGCCGAAAGCCGCT
>CAZJWW010000185.1:0-2676 GCA_964549895.1 uncultured Gammaproteobacteria bacterium | reverse complement strand
GTCTGGTAGACGAGAAAACCGATACGTTGGACGATTATGTGGCTGGGATGGGTCAATATCAATTAAAGGCATCCGATGTTAGCAGCACTATGCGTGAAAAAGCGCGGCGAATTTTTGCTAGGTATCTTGCCCTAATTGGCCGTTCTCGCTTATTAGATAAATACCCAGAACATATTTTTCGAGTCGCTTACTTATTATCAGTTTTTCCAGATGCAAAAATCATTTTTATTACGCGCTCCGGTGTGGATGCGATTGCATCTATTGCCAAGTGGTCAGAAGTCAATACGCTAGAGCAAGGCGATTCTGTAGAAGATTGGTGGGGGCGCAATGATGCTAAGTGGCACTATTTATGTGCCCAAGTACTCAGTCTACCGGCCTACCAAGAATCGCTTTCCGGTGTTGATTTGCAGGCCTTGGATCATGTGAATCGTGCTGCTTTAGAGTGGTTAGTCACCATGGATGCCGGCATTAAGGCAAGACAAGAATTTCCCGAGCAAATCGTCTCGGTTAGTTACGAATCGTTATTGAGTGAACCGGTCGAGTTTTTTAAAAACGTATTTGATTTTTGCGAACTCGAGCATCAACAAGATGTAGTGGACTATGCGCAATCTAAAATTTTTCAGCAACGCCCTAGACCCATGCCAGAGCTACTGCCAGAGATTGAACAATTATTTGCGGCCACCATGAAACAGCTCGAATATCCCTATTCAAAAGATAGTTAAAATGACTAATAAGAAAAACTAACATGACTAAACGATTATCCATTCTTGGGATTCGCGGCATCCCTGCAGCACATGGCGGCTTTGAATCATTCGCTCAAGGCCTTGCGCCTTATCTAGTTGAGCAGGGTTGGGAAGTTACCGTGTATTGTCAGGCTGAAGGTTCAGCGCCTATCGAAGAGTCCACCTGGCAAGGCGTCAAACTGGTAACCATATCAGTTTCACAAAGTGGCCCCATAAGCACCTTTATATTCGATTGGAAAAGCATCGTTCATGCCGCAAACAGCGGGGGTTTAATGTTAACCCTTGGTTATAACACGGCAATTTTCTGTGCTTGGTTTCGTCCAAAAGGCATTACTAATGTAATGAATATGGATGGCATTGAATGGAAACGACAAAAGTGGAACTTCGTGCTAAAGACGTGGTTTTACGTGAATGAAAAATTGGGCAGTTGGTTTGCAAATCATTTAGTAGCCGATCACCCCGAAATTAAAACGCATTTAACTCGTAATGTAGTGGCGGAAAAAATCACCGTTATTCCCTACGGTGCCGATGATATATCTTCGGCACCAACCGACTCTTTAGACACATACGATCTAGTCCCCGGTGGATACGGAATTATTATTGCGAGACCAGAACCTGAAAATTCGATTTTAGAAATTGTGCAGGCATTCTCTGCAAAACCGAGAAATAAAAAACTCGTAGTATTGGGCAACTATGAAGATGATCATGAATATCATCAACAAGTGAAATTCGCCGCCTCTGATGAAGTTTTATTTGTTGGTGCAATTTACGAAACTGATGTTGTGGGTGCACTGCGTTATCATGCCGCTGCCTATTTTCACGGACACCAAGTAGGTGGCACTAACCCTTCTTTAGTTGAGGCCATGGGTGCGGGCAATCCAGTCGTTGCACACGACAACCATTTTAATAAATGGGTGGCAGGCGATGGGCAATTTTACTTTTCAGATCGCCATGAATGTGAACAAGTGTTGGATAAAATAATGGCAGATGATTCTTTGCTTAAAGCGGCAGCAGCGGCGAGCCATCAACGTTTCAAAGAGAAGTTCACTTGGTTGACTATACTAAAGCAATATGAGAGCCTGCTCGAGGATCATTTGTAAACCTTAGTGTTTAAATAATTAAGTTACTAAACGCATATGAAACGAAGAAATTTTATTTTCACACCTTTTCTATTGTTCGCAGGAAATAGTTTTTCTGCGAGAAATAGTTTCGCAAACTCAAAGTATAAGGCCAGTGATTCCTTAAGCGCGTCTACGCAAGAAGTTACGGCCTTATTGAAACAGTTTCGTAGGCCATTACCTGCCGCTGCTGTTGGCAAACAATACTTGCACGATAATCCCAATTTGGACGAGCAAAAACTAATAGGCTCGGTGGGCCTAAGTAATGACTTCAGTAATGGCTTTGAGAGTGCTGATTCCGTCCATCAACTGTTTGCGAGCAAAAAAGCGCACGACTTTGAAGTGGGCAATATTCTCTGTCTCGACGGTTGGGTGCTTAGTGAGGCTGAAGTAAGTCTTTGTGCATTAGCGTTTATAGCAACATTAAATAGTTAAAGTAGAGCTGCTGTTATGATTAAGGATTTTAACGATTCGGCTGTTGGCAAAACGATTGAAACAGATATTTGTATTGTTGGCGCAGGCGCTGCTGGCATTACCATTGCACATGCCTTGATGAACAAAGGTCTCAATGTGATAGTGCTAGAAAGTGGCGGCTATCAACCCGATAAAGATACGCTTGACTTGAATAACTTGACCGTTGATGAGCGTATTGATGCCAATGTAGCAGGTACGAGAGCTGATCCTAACCAAGCTTGCCGACAACGTTTTTTTGGTGGTACGACCAATCATTGGTCAGGCTGGTGCCGAGAGCTAGATGAGATTGATTTTAAAGATCGGTCTTGGGTTCCCCAAAGTGGTTGGCCAATTGCTAAGTC
>CAZJWW010000184.1:0-4338 GCA_964549895.1 uncultured Gammaproteobacteria bacterium | reverse complement strand
AAGTCCATTAAAGCTGCTGAAAATACTCTAGTGGTTTTTCTTTTGCTATCAAATGTTATTTATTTTTTATCTTTTTATGGTCCTTTAAACAGATTTTTGTTCGATTCGCCTTTAGCAAATATAGTGCAAATGTCAGTCGAATTAATATCGATAGTGCTCTTGAAGTTGCCGCTAGCGCCTCGTCTCAGCTTAGCAACGAAGCGAATATCCTTTGATTCTTTAAAAAATATCCGAATATCAACACTAATTATTAGCTTTTTCTTTATCATCGGATCTGCCTATATCCTAATTATCCCAGCATACATGACAGTTTTTGTTTATCGGAAAATCACGTTATTAAGTTCTGCAATGAAAACCCAAAAGGCACCACATATAGCGATGTTTTAAGTCGAATTGATCGGCCTCGAAATACAAATATAGTTATTCATGGGGATAAAAGTATTTACGTAGGCGGTTGGGCTTTCTCCGCTTGTTGCAATATAGTTTTCGATGAAAAAAACAAAACTGTAAAAACCTCACAAATTGGATGTTTATAGAAAACTTAGTTTTAAAACAACAGGGTCAGACTCTATTGAAGTTGGTTTTTTAAAACTTGCCAGACCTGCGATCACCGCCACGTTGTTTGAGCTCTATTGGTCAATTTATTTTGTCTTCTGCTAACGAAAAATATTCATGTTATCAATCTAGTCTGACCCTATTGTTCTTGACCCTACTCATATCGCCTTGCTAAAGGGCGCGACTGTGTCGCTGCCTAGGAAACGAAGTGTTTTAAGTGTCCTGTTATGCGTTATCTAGTTCATCAGTGATTCCGCCTAAATACTGATAAAGCTCATTTATATTCTTAGAAGCTTTTTCATATAACTCTTTCGCCTTGGGATCTGAAAGAACTATTTGATTATCACCTAAAGCAGTTTCCAAATTCATGCTCAATATATAAGTTCTGTCTAACGCTTCATGGATAGAAAATTTATCACTCTTACTCATCTAGTATCCGTTTTTGATTACACATAACAGTGGATTTTAATAGAAGACCTGTTAACACTTTTTCAAATGTCAGCTTTGAGCACCTTACGAGTATTGTCACACTTTGTCGAACCTCTTAATCTGAACTATCTTATCAAGCTACAACATTTTCACACTAATTGATTAGAAGCTGTCGATTTAAATAATTGGCATTTCTGGTGCCGCCCTTCTGGATAGCAACTCTGGTGTTTGGTCGCGTATCACCAAATTTTCTTCGTGTACCATCATTTTGTCAGGTTCGTAAAACATTCCGGGTTCTAGGGTTATGACCATGCCAGCTTCCAATACTGTTTGATCCCAACTGGTGTGCGATGGTGGCTCTGTAAGCTGGATACCTAAACCGTGCCCAAAGCGACCGACGCTTTCACCCAGCGCTCCCCCTGCCGCCATTACATCATTCATGGCATTAAAGATGTCACAACAGCGATTACCGGGAATAGCTGCAGCGAGCCCTGCATCGGTTGCCTGCCATAATACGTCGTAGGCTCGCAGCGCATTATCACTCGCTCGTTCAATGGCGTAGTTACGATCAAAGTCGCAAAAATAACCATCGTAGATACAACCCGTATCGAGAATAAGTATATCGCCCGCGGTCAGAGTGCGATTACTAGGAGGTGAAATAATGTCGTCATAGCCGCCTTGATCCGCGCCACCGACCAAAAAACTTACATCATCAACACCCGCATTCAAACAAGCGATCTTAAATGCACGAAACACATCCTCTGTGGGCATTCCGGTCTGCGCAAAACTGGACGGTGACTCAAAAACATCCGACGCACATTGCGCCGCAAAACGAATCTTATCGATTTCCGTTTCGGATTTAACCATACGTTGCTGACGAATAATTTCGGTGGCATCCACAAGTTCCACCTTGCCGCTCATTAGCTCAGAGAATTTTTGATAGTCACGCAAAGGCATTCGCAGATGCGTTTCTCGCCCTTGATTAAAACCGAGCGTGGGACGACCCGAGTCGCCCAACACCTCTAATACTGTTGAGGCAAGTAGACTAACGCCATCATCAGTCGGGTGCGGTGAACTCCAGGTTCGAATATCTTCCATAAAACCGTTATTCATACAACTGGCGCCAATCTCTGGAATGATCGCAATCGGCTTGTCGACCGCGGGCACCAGTACAAACCACGGTCGAGTTGGGCTTTGCCAAAACTGACTGAGAAAACCCGTAAAGTAATAAATATCGGCTTCGGTAGTCAGCAACAATGCTCCCACTCCAGATTCAGACAGTCGCTCTTGAGTGCTCGCTAAGCGTTGCAGCAATTCATCATTACTAAAACCGCGCGGTGGCGCCTGACGTGATGTCGCGACTACTGACATGCAAATAAACGGCCCTTATTTTCTGGCATTGCACAGCCTATTTGGTTCAGCATATGCCACGCTAAGGCTTGGTTACTCGACAATGTCGCAATGCCCGTCTCTTGCTCAACTTCAGGGATAATACTTGCGCATTTCATATTGGTACAGGCCACAAAAATAGCATCGACATTGCTTTCCTTTGCTAACTCGATACAGGCTTTCTTAATGGACTCGGGAGCTATTCGACCCACCTCTTTATCTTGATGTTCATTGAATGTGGCGGCGGTCGTGACGGTGACCCCATGTTGTTCAACTTTATCTACCATTGATTGTGATACTTGCTCGCTGTAGGGCGCCAAATAGGCAATATTTTTTGCTTCCAAAGCCTGAAAAGAGGCAACTGCGGCCTGCATTGGATTGCTAACGTAACTGCATTGTCGAGCACCTTGCACAAGATTTGAAATAGAGTCATCGCCAATATGCAGTGCCCCAGATGTGCAGCCGTAACCCAGCACATCGAATTGCGCATCGATAGGAAACAAACTCATGGACGTCTCAATGTGCTGCTCCATGGCCTTGAGCGTATCGATGGTAACTTCATTTTCAAACGGAATGCGATTCACTAATAAGCTGATCGGTAAACCATCTAAAAAATAACGGAACTCATCTTCAATGGTAATGTCCGACTGCAATACAATAAGCCCAAGCTGATGAGTGGTATCTTTAGGCAGTGAATTGAACGTTTTTATTTGCACGGTATTATCCCTCGCTGGCCATCGCAGCTTGATAAAAATCGGGGTCAGTTGCTCCCTCGGTACCTAGCACTAACACCGTGGAGTCTTCATTTAACTTTAGTTGGTGTTTCAAGTCAGCATTCTCGGGATTATTTGCCGCCAACAAGGTCGCTAATCCCGCTGTTGAGCACTCCCCTGCTTCAATAGCGTCTCTTGGATACGCAGAATCTGGAAAGGCAAGTCGGCGCATAATCGGTACCACACCGTCATCTGGAATTGTCACCACGTCGGCAACACCTTTTTCTATTAACGGCCAAATTACTCTGGACACTTCGCCACAAGAAAGCCCGGCCATGACGGTCTCGTCAACAATATTGACCAATTCAATTTTTTGCCGTTCAAGACTTTGTAATACGCAATCCGACATATTCGATTCCACCACGATGATCCTAGGCAGTTGTTCGCCCCATACTTGCCATAGATACCCGAGCATGGCACCTGCTAAACCACCACACCCTGCTGGAATAAAAAAGTGGCTGGGAATAGCACCGTCCAGTTGCTCTACTATCTCAGCTGCCATTACTGAATAACCGGCCATGATTTCTAATGGAACGGTTTCATAGCCCTCCCAACTGGTATCAGACACTATTTGCCAATCGTGTTGCGTAGACATTTGCTCACACGCGACTAACGAATCATCGTAGTTACCGTCAACGCGGTGAATGGTTGCCCCAAGCCCAGCCATGTAGTCAGCGCGCCCTTGGCTTACGTGAGCGTGAATAAATATATTGCACTCAACTCCTAAGCGCTTTGCGCCCCAAGCTACCGAGCGACCATGGTTACCGTCAGTAGCGGTAGCGACTGAAAAACCCGCTAGATCACCGTGCTTAGATTCATATTCTCGCGCTAATTTGGCCACTGCATAAGAACCGCCAAGTGCTTTGAACGAACCCAAACCAAAACGCGTTGATTCATCTTTATACCAAACCTTGGTAACACCACCAGCCTCGGCAAAATCATCGAGTACCGGCATATTGGTGGTTTGATAACCTGACCATGTACTTATTTCTTCTATGGCTTTACGACAAGTTTCAGAAGACAACAATTCCGCAAACTCTGGATGAGCCTTAACGTCGTAAGTCGGATTTTGTAGATGACGCACGTAGTTGTATTGCATACTGTCGTAATGCATCGTTAAGCCTCGCTATCTCTGGGTAATTGTTGTTCGACTAAATTCACCCAATATTGGCAACCGGTGTCTAGAATTTCG
>CAZJWW010000183.1:0-4383 GCA_964549895.1 uncultured Gammaproteobacteria bacterium | reverse complement strand
GGTACGATTTGCATTCGAATAACTTTATTATTATAAATGGCGATTTTCGCGCATTATCCATTAAGGCATATTGCGCTATTGCTAGTGGTTTATTGTTATTGGTTTTAGCCGTGAGTGTTTCATTTGCGCAAAGCACTGGTCCACAAAGCACTGATTCACAAAACACTGATCCACAAAACACTGATCCACAAAACAAAGACCGACAATCTAGTGTCACCGCTATCGCCTTATTTAAAGATCGCGTTATGTTGTCGGTTGATGGTGGCAGAGCCAAAATTGTTGGTGTAGGAAGTACTTACGAAGGCGTCAAAGTGCTTAGTTCAAATACCGAATCTGCCACTGTAGAATTAAACGGCCAAAGAGAAACGTTGACTCTGAACAGTACCGTGGCTATTTCTGGTGAGCTCGGCGTAGAGTCAAGCGGCATCGGTGGGTTCATTAATCTGACTAAGAAACGCGATGGACATTTCCATACCGTCGGTCAATTAAACGGTCGAACTATTAACTTTTTAGTTGATACAGGAGCGTCAATTGTGGTTCTAAGCAGTCAAGATGCCAAGCGCATTGGCTTGGAATATGAACACGGGTTCGTGGCAACCGCCAGTACCGCTTCGGGTGACTCGCCGATGTACACGATTAAAGCCAACAAAATAAATGTTGGCAGCATCGAGATAAACGATGTGTCGGTAGGCGTAATTGAAGGCCGTTTCCCAGTCACACCATTGCTAGGCATGAGCTTTTTAGGAGAGCTCGATATGACTCAAACTGGTCGGACTCTAAAGCTAGAGCAGCGGCAGTAAAAGTCTTAAAGCAGAGTATTCCAACGACTAGTGAATGCTCAACCCTCCCAATCATTATTCTGATCGGATGTTAATTTAGTCTACCTTGACGCTTCTAGCACCTTACAATCATCACAGTTTATTATGACGATATTTATGAATTGTCAATGCAAATAATAACTATGTATGTGCTTACATTTTCAATATTTTAAATTAATACGCCTGTATATTTTTTAAAATATATAATTAAATCAAATAGATATATAATATTTCTACTAAATTATCTCGAATTTTATCTGCCTCCAAACCGAAATAAAATGCAGAAAAATTATCCTTTAGCTAACAATAAACCCTGAATTAGGCAAGATTGAATCTAATTTGCTGCAATATCATGGCATTCTTATTTGAAGACTTGTGCTATTAGCAGTGGCCGTTTTCAAAATAATGTGATTCCGTGCTCCCTGATTTGCAGAATTTTAAATCGTACATTGCACCAAATTGGCGAAGCGTATTGGATAATTATCACACTAGATGAGAAACTAAGCGGCGACTGAGTGAGGGTGATATGCCTTAGACGAGCTCGAACTTAGGACTTAGAAGGTCAGTCATTGGTGTTTATAGGGAGAGTATTGTAGGAAAGGAGTGTGCCTAGGAACTACAGCGTCTTATCATGCTCAATTACGGCAAAGGCACTGTGGTTGTGAATGGATTCAAAATTTTCCGCGTGTACATAGTAGCGGCTAATGGCGTCAGTGTTATCGAATTCGTTCGCGACATCTCGAACCACGTCTTCTACAAATTTGGGATTATTGTAGGCTTGTTCCGTGATGAATTTTTCATCCGGACGCTTGAGAATAGCGAATAATTCGGCGCTGGCTTGAGCTTCAACGCTTTTGATGAGTTCATTCAGCCATAGCTTGCTGGAGCAATTAACTCCAACCGTAATATGCGAGCGTTGATTGTGCGCACCGTATTCGGAAATCTGTTTTGAGCAGGGGCATAGGCTTTTCACGGGAATAGTAACTTCAAGTGTGGACGCCAGATGACCGTTTTCGATTTGTCCGATTAGGTTAACTTGATAATCCATTAAGCTCTTAACTCCAGACACCGGTGCGGTTTTTTCAATAAAGTAAGGGAATTGGACTTCAATATAACCCGCGGTGGCGTCGAGGCGTTGCAGCATATCGTTTAGTAGCTTGTGAAAATGCTTGGCAGATACAATGGTTTCGCTTTCGTTAAGCATTTGTACGAAGCGTGACATATGAGTACCTTTTTGGTCATGAGCTAGACTCACTGACATGGAAAAAGTAGCGATACTGGCTGACTGGCTGCCATCTTGGTTTTGTACCACAATTGGATGCGAGATGTCTTTGATGCCCACGCGATTAATAGGAATCTCTCGCGTATCCAGACGACCTTGTACGTCTTCCATTTGAGAGCCCTCAGCTTTTTCTTTGTTTTTAGAGGTCATAAATATTTTGATAAACTACTTAATAAATATATTTTAAGATATTGATTTATATAAATTATATAATATTTTCTAAGAGTTGAAGTGGTTTGAGTTTCGAATCGAAGCTTCCACGCCAGCTCCATCCAAACCGCATTCCTCTAGTTGTTGTTGTTGGCTACCATGGTCTATATATCGGTCCGGTAGCCCTAAATTCAAGCTCGGTATTATGTGTTGCGCAGCAGCCAAATACTCGTTAACGGCTGAGCCCGCGCCGCCAGCCACGACGTTTTCTTCAAGTGTCACAATTAGATCATGCTTTAGGGCAATCTCACTCACCAATTTTTCATCCAATGGCTTTACAAATCGCATATTAACCACGGTAGCATCCAAGGCTTCGGCGGCTTGCATAGCTGCTGGTAATAGGGTGCCGAAAGATAATATTGCTACACCACAACCTTTGCGTACCACCACGCCTTTGCCCATTGGGATTTCGGCCATTTCGGCTCGCTCTGAGGTACCAATGCCAGCTCCTCGAGGGTATCTCACCGCTGTTAAACCTGTGTGCTTATAAGCACTGTAAAGCATATCGCGGCATTCTGCTTCATCGCTGGGCGCATAAATCACCGCATTCGGAACACAGCGCAGATAGCTGTAGTCAAAGGCGCCTGCATGAGTAGCGCCATCGGCCCCAACCAAGCCAGCTCGGTCAATCGCGAGCATTACATCAAGATCTTGCACGCTGATATCGTGTATTAATTGATCGTAAGCGCGTTGTAAGAATGTCGAATAGATAGCCACTACTGGTTTCTGACCATCACATGCCATGCCAGCGGCAAAGGTAAGAGCATGTTGTTCAGCAATCGCAACGTCAAAATAACGATCGGGGTACTCTTGAGCAAAACGCACTAAACCTGAACCCTCGCGCATAGCGGGGGTAATACCAATTAATTTTTCGTCTTTCGCTGCCATATCGCATAGCCAATCGCTAAACACATGGGTATAGGTTCGAATTTTAGTTTTTTTGCCAAAATCGCCTGTTTTGGGGTCAAAAGGTGATACCCCATGGTATGTCACAGGGGCCTCTTCAGCTGGCTCATAGCCTTTGCCCTTGGTAGTAACAATGTGCAAAAATCGTGGGCCACCGATCGCTTTTAAGTTGTGTAAGGTTCGTACTAATGTGTCGACATCATGCCCATCGATGGGTCCGGCATAGTAAAAGCCTAATTCTTCAAACAGGGTCCCAGGCAATACCATGCCTTTTACATGTTCTTCCCAGCGCCGCGCATAATCGAGAACTGGCGGCATACCCTCTAGGGCTTTTCTGGTGCCGCGACGTACTGAAGTTACCGTAGGGCCTGTCATTAAACGCGTTAAATAGTTTTTCAGTGCGCCGACATTGGGTGAAATAGACATGTCATTATCATTGAGTATGACAAGAATATTGGCGTCCATAGCACCAGCATTATTGAGTGCTTCGAAGGCCATACCTGCGGTAATTGCACCGTCACCAATAACTGCGATTACATCACGTTCAAGTTCTTGCTGAGACGCCGCTACCGCCATGCCTAATGCGGCACTGATTGAAGTGCTGGAATGGCCTGCGCCAAAGGTATCGTAAATGCTCTCATTGCGTTTCAGGAAGCCCGACAATCCATCTGCTTTACGTATGGTTGCCAATTGATCACGGCGCCCGGTCAGTATTTTGTGCGGATAGGCTTGATGGCCTATATCCCAGACGATACGGTCATCGGGAGTATTAAAAACATAATGAAGCGCCGTGGTGAGTTCTACTGTTCCGAGTCCAGCCGCTAAGTGACCACCGATTTTTGATACCGTATCAATTAAGAATTCTCTAGTCTCGTTACAGACCTGCTGTAATTGATTCTCCGAACACTGGCGCAGATCTTTGGGCTCGTCCAAAGACATCAATAACGGGTATTTTGAAGCATTATCGGTCATTTATTTCTATGGCTGACTTCTTTAAGCAATGAATATAGGTTTTAAGTGATGAATATAGGTGAGGAGTAGGGTGAAAAGGTTGATCTACGCCGGCAGCATACATAACCAATCGAAAGGTTTCTAAGCTATGGTGCTTTTTATTCTAGTCTTCGAAAGGCTCTGTATTAAACAGACCTTCATTGTTTTTTACTAAGA
>CAZJWW010000182.1:0-4412 GCA_964549895.1 uncultured Gammaproteobacteria bacterium | reverse complement strand
CGATGTATAAATTGGATAATTTTGCGTTTCCAAATACCTCAGAAGGGATTCAAGCCTTGGTGACTAATCCCGGCAAGAGTACGTGGCGTGGTTATTTGAATAAGTTGCCTAAGGATCCTTGGAACAATGATTATCAATACTCGCAACCAGGTACCAATAATACTACCACCTATGACATTTGGAGCTTAGGTTCAGATGGCGCACCAGGTGGCGAAGGCTCGGCTGCGGATATTGGCAACTGGGATAATTAAAGGTAACTAACTATCAGTGAGTTGCTCACTGAAGTTAAAGTTCCCAAAGCATTCGGCCTGATCGGAGAAATCGACTTCGGTTAGGCCTTTTTGTTGGTGCCAGCGATGCATGGCTCGACCTCCCTCACTAAAAAAATTAACTAGATCGGGTAGCGCCGCATAGCTAATCAAACAATGTAGGTTTTGTTTACGCTTTCCATCATTAACCACCGCACAACGATCGCCACTTTGCTCTAACGCGGCAATAAGTGCAGCGACATAGTCAGAGGGTAAATTAGGAGTATCACAACTGCTTATCAATACATAGTCGTAACTATGTTGGTTTGATTTTAGCCAATGATAGGCCGCGCTAACTCCTGCTAGGGGTCCTTGGTAATCGGGTGCCTCGTCAAAAACCAGCGTATACCCAAATTTACTATAATCATTTTCGTTGCGATTGATGCAAATTAACAGTTCGCTGACCTGTGGCCTGATAGCTGAAATGACGTGTTTGATTAAAGCTTTGTCGTTGTACAGTTGTAAGCCTTTATCTGTGCCGCCGAAGCGAATACCGGCTCCTCCTGAGAGGATAATTGCTACTACTTTGGAGTCAGTTGGGGTACAAGTCATCAAATGATATTTCAGTATTTATTCTGTTAATTTGCTAAGCCGAATTGCAAGTTTTAATAATTGGCTATTTCTAGACAACCCCAATTTTGACTTTATATTTGCGCGGTGATTCTGCACTGTTCTAAAGCTGAGATTGAGTTGTTTAGCAATCTCCTTGCTGGTCATATCATTGGCCAATAAGCGCATAATATCTTGTTCGCGGCTTGTTAAACTATTTAATTTTAGCTGTTGTGGATTGTTTGATTGATCTTCTAATGTTTTGCGTTTTTTGAGTTTTGGACTCAAGTAAAATTGATTGCTGTCAAGCTGTTCAAGGAAATCCAGAATAGAGGCTGGATCGTCATTTTTTAATAGGTACGCACATGCGCCTTGCTGTTCTGAACGTTCGACATAAAGAGAAAGATCGTGACTGGTTAAGATCGCTATGCGACACGCTTTTGAATAAGCCGTAAAATGTTCGATAGAGGCTATTCCGTTGTCATCGGCAAGCTCTAAATCCAAAAAAACTACATCTGGTTTTTTTAAACTAAGATTTTTTAAAGAAGAGTCAATATCATCGAATTCAAAAACGTGATGAGCGGTCGACTCGCTAATCAGGCTGCTGACGCCTTTACGATACAGGGGGTGATCATCGACTAAGAATATATTCATTATTAAAATATAATTTTAATTAGTGTGCCCGAATTTGGCGCGGAGACGATTTCATGTGTGCCATCTAAATGCAATGCGTATTGTTTTATTAGTGATAAACCAAAGCCTTCTTCTAGTGTTTTAAATCCACAGCCATCGTCTTGGATTTCCAATTGGTGGCAACTATTTAAAAACTGCAGTTGAATTGATACCTTACTGGCATCCGCATGTCGATAGGTATTATTAATAGATTCTTGAATAATTCTATACAGCAAAAGCGATTGATCCTTATTCAAGCGACTGTCGTCAATGCGGCAACTCCAATCTATCTCGCGCGCATCTAAGTTTGTTTCAGCATAGTTTTTGGTGGCTTCCGCCAGCCCAAATTGTTCTAGTATATGCGGATAAGATTGGTGAGAGATTTCGCGCACCTCGTCAATGGTATTGTCTATTACTTCGATAACTGATTTTCGTTCAACATCTTTTGAGTCTGAGAAACGATTAAATTTAGTCCTCAATACTGCCAAATTTTGTACCACTGAATTGTGCAGAACTACGCCAAACTCTTTTTTCTCGCGTTCACGCACACTGATCAGAGCGTTTAAGAAGTTTTGTTTAGAATCTCTCAATTCTTCGACCGTAATAAATTGCTTAATTTTGATCTGACGAATTTTTTCACCGACACCGATTGATAAAATGAATGCTTCAATCAATAGCGACGCTTCAATTGCATGGTTAGTAAAATAAGTGCTGTCTAATAGTCCAGAGAACTTTAAGATAGATATAACTATTGCAGGGAAGAGGATTAAATACCCTAAGAATAAGTAGATGCTCGCAACCTGCTGTTGCCTAAATGCCCGATATGAGATCACTAATATATTGATCATTTGTACGGATGCTAATAAGAAGAAGCAATCGTCTAATATTCCATGGTGTAACCACAATGAGGCCAACATGCTTGTCGCAGTTGCTAACATCACAATTCGAGTGATTAGATTGTTTAATTCAAATCCATTTTTTAAATTGATGAATGTGCTAACGAACATGGATAAGGTTAGTATCAATCCACCAGCGCTGATAAAACCAACTTTTGTCGTAACACCCGTGGCGCCAGGCCAAATCAAGAACTGTCCCAGTCCATTGTTGGTAATTAATAGGCCCACCATGCAGACTAGATAAGCGGAATACCAAAAATAACTTCGTTCGCGTGTTACGAAAAATAAAATCAGGCTGTAGATTGATAGCGTAATAATTGCGCCAAAAAATAAGCCATAGTTAAGTTGGCTACGTTGTACTCGTCGGTCAAATGCCATCCGCTCATCAATGATGAGATCGAATTGAATCTTTATAGTATCCAAAGCTTGAATGATTAAGTAATTTGGAGTATCGCCGTATGAAGATAGCTCAATGGTTGGTAATCGATAACGAGCTTGCATAGGGTTTAAATTAAGTTCGTCACCCAGTGTGATCTCGAGGTGCGTACCTTCGGTTTTAGGGCGATATATTTGTAGATAGTCGGTGTTTGCATACTCGACTATTGCAATATGCTGTTTTGTTCTATCTAGTTTCGATCCTGTTAAATCGAAGAAATAGAGAGTCGATATAAGCCTGTCGTCACTATCGTATTCTTTCTTAAATTCTTGAATTTTGCTTGCCAGTTCTTGCGCCTTAATTGCGCTGATACCAAGGTTTCCTAGCTTTTCTGGCTCGATTATCGTCGGCTTAATCGTATATGTGCTTTGAGCTAGGCTGTTATCAGGGAACACGACTATTAACAAGGCAGCGCCGAGAACGCTTAAAATAAATCGTTTCCATATGCCGTAAGTAATTGAATTTTCGCCCATAGCCGGAGTGCGTTGGCAATAGTAGTGTTTTGTTTATTTGGTTTCTTAACAGTCGTAAGTATTGAGCGTAACAGAAGCTTTATCAATAACATATTTTAAAAGACAATTGTTGAGTACTAGTACTCATTTCAAATGAACGGTTTTACGCTACAGTGCGGATATTAGTTAAAATTTATTGGGGTACGATTCAGAGGTCGACTATAAGCTCTTCACGAGTGTCAGTACTGAATCGCATTTTTATTTTATATACAGGAGAGGAAGATGAGGGTTTCATCTAAGAACGAGGGTGTTTCTAGGTTTGCATCGGTCGATAAACGGGTTGTTAAAAGGTCAGCATTACCAGCAAAAGCAAGCACTCTAACAGCGGTTGCCATAGCGGTAGGTTTGAGTTGTCAGGCGAGTCAAGCGGCAACATTAATTGTAAATAGCACTACGGACGCGTTGTTGGCGGATAGTATCGGCGGAAACTGCACATTCAGAGAAGCCGTAAGCTCAGTTGTTACCGGCAGCACCACCGTTAACGGTGGCGATACTGGTTGCAACAGCTTTGGTCCGGCTTTTGGTACCAATGATCGTATAGAGTTTGCCGCTGGAATAGATGGTCAGACTATTTCTCTACGTTTTGGCCCTGGCGGTGTCGGATTATCACGAAGTGTCGAGATCAATCGAAATGATCGAGATATAACGATTGATATGAGCGGAAATTCTAGTGGATTCTCCATCTCTAACCCGGGCACAGAGGTAATCTTGAATAATTTAACGTTAACGGGTGGTAGCTCTCCTGACGGCGCCTATGGTGGTTCGATATTAGCGATTAATGGACCGTTAGTAACGATAACGAATAGCAATATTACTGGTAATACAGCGGGAGCCGCTGGCGCGATTTTTGCGACGGGTGACGGGACGCAACTACGGATAGAGAATTCCAGCATAACATCTAATTCCTCACGCCTTACTGGAACAGGGTCAAATTTTGGTGGCGGCGTTCTTGTATTTAGTGGCGCGAGTGCGACTATTGAAGACTCTATTATTAGTAATAACATCGGTGGGTTTGGTGCAGGTTTTTCTGCCGGGGGTA
>CAZJWW010000181.1:0-4522 GCA_964549895.1 uncultured Gammaproteobacteria bacterium | reverse complement strand
GCGTTTGATATAGAAACTATTCCAGATACGGATGCTGGGCGTAAAATTCACGAGTTAGAAGATTTAAGTGATGCCGAAGTTGCCTCTGTCATGTTTAGCAAACGCCGTGAGAAAGTCGGGCATGAATTTCTTGCTACGCATCTGCAAAAGGTAGTGGCTATTTCTGCGGTATACAGAAATATTCATAAAGATCAATTTTCGGTTTGGACTTTGGGCAGTGAAGAAAGCTCTGAACAAGAGATAGTACAGAATTTTTTTGATGGCGTAGATAAGTACACACCGACCTTAGTGACTTGGAACGGCAGTGGTTTTGATCTCCCAGTGTTGCACTATCGAGGCATGCTCAATAAGGTGCAAGCGCCTCGTTATTGGGACCTTGGCGAGGATGACAGTAATTTCAAATGGAATAACTACATTGGCCGTTTTCATATGCGCCATACAGACTTGATGGACGTGCTTGCTGGTTATAGCCCTAGAGCCTTCGCTCCGTTAGATGAAATAGCTGTGATGTTGGGCTTTCCGGGCAAAATGGGCATGAGTGGATCTAAGGTCTGGGATCAATACCAAGAAGGTCAAATTAAAGATATTCGCGACTACTGTGAAACCGATGCTTTAAATACTTATCTTGTTTATTTGCATTGGCAATACATACGCGGGAACTTAAGCGACAGCACCTTAGCCACCGAGCACGATGTTGTTAAACAAGCTTTGAAGAAGGGTGAGCCGCATTTGCAGGAGTTTTTGGCGGTATGGAATAAGGGCTGATTTCCAAAACTGTGCCCTAATTTAGGCGTATGAAGTATGGGAGCATGATTAAAGATATTACTTTCTGGTAATGAATAATTTTAATGGATTCGCATAAAATAAGACTATCTCGGCTAGCTTGAACGGTTTTTATACGATTAGACATAAATGTTGTGTAATTAAACATAGAGACACCCATGCGAGCACACTACAATCTTCGCCAGTTCGAGTTACTACTTACTTGACACTATCTAGTGATACGAAAAATCAACTTACTTTTGGGAATAAATAAAAGATGAAACAAATTAAATTACTGGCCGGCGTATTTGCGGCTTCAATACTTTTTCTAACTTCTAGTTATGCGGCGGAGGAAACGCAGCTAGATGAAAATAGCGTGATTCTATCTGGGTACGATGCCGTGTCTTATTTCATGGCGGGCGAGCCTGTTAGGGGCTATGCTGGCATTTCTGCCGTACACGATGGTGCCATATACCACTTCAGCTCTACAGCACACAGAGACGCGTTTAAAGCTGACCCAGAAAAATATGCGCCACAGTATGGCGGTTTTTGTGCCTATGGTGCGGCAATTGGTGCTAAGTTTCCTATTGACCCCACTGTATTCACAGTTGTAGATGACAAACTATACGTTAACAATAGCGCGAAGGTTTCTGAGCTTTGGACCGCTAAACGATCTAAAGCTATTACACTTGCTGATGAAAAATGGTCAAAAATAAGGCAAACACCTTCTGCCGAATTAGAGCCGGATGATGACCTAGACGATGAGTAAATTCTTATTGTTTATGAGAGCTTTATTCAGTGAAGAATAGATGTTCTAAAAAAAGCCACGTCCTTAGGATGTGGTTTTTTTTTAACTGCTTAATATGTTATCAATAGCAATTTGAGCAGCAAAAATTGCTAAATGCTGTTGCTACAAAGGAGCGACTATAACCTGACCGTCAGTTAAAGGAATTACCAGTAAGTCATCATTGCTCTCATCTGCGGGAGGGACTGGATTCATATCATTTGGCCTAGGATTAGTCATATTTAGAAACTCTTCCAAATTTGTGTAACCATCGTTATCTTCGTCGCCATTGCGATCGATTGCGTTGTTGGGGTTCAACTTGTTTTGTATCTCCCATTCATTGCTCATGCCATCTTGATCGGAGTCTGTATAGGGGGTACCCCTGGCGGCATTTATCCATCCGCCGACTTCGCTAGGGTCATTAATAATATTTCCGGTACCGTTTAGAACTTCCTGAATAATCCGCCGATCGATGCTGTCTTGTAGCGGAAGTGTCGCGCCAACATCTTCAGAGATATTGTTTAACACTGAATCTATGCCTTGGGTGGTGATCGGAAAAACCGACATTGAGAACGGGGTTATTTGTTGAAAGGATCTAGGCGCTTGTTCTACAAAGTTAATGTTCGAACCTACTATGGCAAACTCGTCCTCATTGTTGTTCGTTCGATGTGGCCCTATATTGTCCTCCACAAAAACCAGCGTTGAGCTACCTGGCTGCACACCAACTTCCCATCTGTTGAGTCGAGAATTTGTCCCAGGTATATAAAGGTTGCCAATATGATTTACTTGTAAGGGATCAGAACCCATACCATTAAAAACACTGGCAAAGTCTCCATAATTATAGAAAACGTTATTAACGTGCTCATACTTGGCGCCAATATTAGAATTTATTAGCGGATTGCGTTGATTGTTATGCGCAAACAAATTGTGGTGCAGAGAAACGCTATCGGCACGATCGCCAAATAAAGCCCCCTTACTATGTTCTTGTATCTGCCCATTTTCAGCGTGTGAAGAAAGCAATAACGATTCAGAAATAATACTGCGTTGAATCGAAATATTTTTTGCTGTACCCCAAATATTAACGGTTTCATCCGTTCCCCAACTCAGCGAGACGTGATCAACTATTGCTCGGTCCGCGCCATCAAAAAAAGTAATAGCGTCACGACAACACTCACCAATTGACGCCGGTCCAACTCGAATACGTATATGCCTAATGATCACGTCAGCGGCTTCTACGAATAACGCAGCTCCGTTCTCCAGCCCTCCTAGTCTTAAGGTGATGCCGTCCCCCGGTGCTGTTTGCCCAGCGATTGTAATTAGGGGGTTTAAGATAACTAAGGAGCTTTGTAAATTAATGGTTCCGCCGACTCTAAAAATAACCGTCCTCGGGCCGCTTGATTCCAACGCTTCGCGTAAGCTCCCGCTGCCAGAGTCATTTAAGTTCGTTACATAAATGACGTCTCCACCGCGACCACCTTTGGCGCTTGCGCCGAATCCCTCGGCGCCTGGGAAGGCCGGCGTCTCCGCCAAACAAAACTCGGAGACGAATAGTAAAAACACTATCTGGGATAGCATTTTCATAGTCAAATATATACAGCGCATGGGAAAACCATACCTGACGAAAATTGCGCAGGTCTCTTTATTGCGCTAGCTTAATATTAAAAATAGTAAATATAAAAGCAACACTGTAACAGCAGCAACGTAATTCATTTTATTTACCTATTTAGAGTTTCTTGCGTCGAAATCATATACCCATATTCGGGTGATTGCACTAAAATGACCCACCGCAATTTGAAACCGAAATTTTATGGCCAGACGTCGCCGCAAGCGCAAACCGCTCGATACCACTCCTCAGGAGATCACTATAGATTCAATCGCTCATGATGGTCGTGGCGTTGGTCGCGGAGAAGATGGCAAGGTCGTGTTTGTCGATTATGCGTTACCCGGTGAAAAGGTTATCTATGTGCCGGTAATGAACCGCAAGAGTTATTTGTTTGGTTCCACAATTGAGGTATTAGAAAAGTCAGATCATAGAGTTGAGCCAAAATGCGCGGTGTTTGGCGAGTGCGGTGGTTGCGTTCTTCAGCACCTTGACGAAAAAGTTCAGATTCAATATAAACAAGAACAACTACTGGAGAATTTGAAGAAGATTGGCAATGTAGAGCCAGAAAGTTTATTGCCACCAATGACTGGCCCAGCATGGGGTTATCGGCGCCGAGCACGCTTGGGAGCCAAGTTTGTGCCCAAGAAAGGCGGTATGATCGTCGGCTTTAGAGAGCGAAATACCAGTTATATTCAACCGACTGAGAGCTGTGAAGTGTTGAACCCTAAGGTTTCAGCGTTATTGCCAGATTTACGTTCTACTTTAGAGCAAACTTCGTGCAATGATAAAATTCCTCAAGTGGAAATTTCGGTGGCAGATAATGCCACGGTAATGGTTGTTCGGCATTTGGAACCCTTTATCCAAAATGATTTGGACCTGTTCATTCAATTCGCCAAACGAAATGAATTACAGCTGTTTTTACAACCTGGCAATCTTAAAAGCGTGCACTCTCTCTACCCTGACACTCCTGACGCCTTGTATTATGAGCTTACCGAGTTTGATATTAAGGTGGAGTTTTTGCCCACGGACTTTATTCAGGTTAATGCCGGTATCAATCAGCAGCTAATAAGCAAGGCAGTTGAGCTGCTGGATTTGCAAGCTGAAGATCGCGTATTAGATTTGTTTTGTGGAGTAGGGAATTTTACTTTGCCATTGGCTCGTAAATCGAACCATGTGGTTGGTGTAGAAGGTGATCAGGCGTTGGTTAATAGAGCCTTGCATAACAAAAAATTGAACAAACTCGAACATGTAAATTTTTATTTTGGTGATTTATTCAAGGAAGATATGTCTTTTATCTCGCATGGCGATTGGCTCGAACAGAAATTTGACAAAATACTATTGGATCCCCCTCGATCAGGCGCCGCTGAGATGAT
>CAZJWW010000180.1:0-4579 GCA_964549895.1 uncultured Gammaproteobacteria bacterium | reverse complement strand
CCTGGTTTTACTTCGCGACTATCGATGGTCAACGACTCGATCAAAATATCGCCGTCGTATTCGATCGACAATAATTGCAAAATATCGCTTAAGGGCTTTTGATAGTTGCTAGACATTAGCCCCGTGCCCCACTTTCAACAGCATTAGCTCTAGCGACCGGTGGTTTAGCAATAATGAGCTTTAATTCATCGGATTCAGCTGGCTCTTCTTCCGGCTTAACGACGGCATCGGGTGTTACATTGCGTAAACGCAAGGCTCCTGCCATGACACTTGAAAATACTGGCGCTGCGACTAAACCGCCATAGTAGTCAACTCCTTTAGGATCATTCAGTGCCACCACCATGACAATATCTGGGTCGCTAACGGGCGCAAAACCTGCGAATAAAGACATATAGCTATCGTCTTGATATTGACCATTAACGACTCGATGCGCGGTGCCGGTTTTGCCAGCAACTCGGTACTGATCAATCTGCGCCTTAGGTGCGGTTCCTTCGTCGCTGGTTGCCGACTCAAGCATTAACGCAACTTGAGCGGCAGACTCCTCAGAGAACACCTTTTTACCCGCGGGTGCTTTGACGATAGGTTGCAGACTGATTGGTAACATAACGCCATTATTAGCGATAGCTTGATAGGCGCGAGCCAACTGTAGGGTATTTACCGATAAGCCATAACCATAAGAAAGAGTCGCATGCTCAATCGGCTTCCATTTTTTACGTTTTACCAGTATGCCTTTCTGCTCGCCATGTAATTTAAGCTTATTAGTGTTGCCAAAACCAAGATCCTTATAAGTTGCATACAGATCTTTGGGCTCCATCATCATGGCAATTTTTGCAGAGCCAATATTACTGGATTTTTTTATCACCTCACTGACGGTGATTTCACCGTGAGGTTTGGTGTCGTTTATTCTATTTCGGCCAATATAGTAAAACCCTTTTTCGGTATCGATTGTGGTAGTTGGTTCGACCACACCTTCATCTAAGGCCATCGCAATCGTAAATGGTTTAACCGTAGACCCAGGTTCGTAAGAATCAGTAATGGAACGGTTTCTAAAATGCTCGCTCTTAAGGCCAACCTTGTCATTGGGGTTGAAATCTGGCGCACTAACCATGGCCAAGACTTCGCCTGTTTTAGCGCTCAATGCCACCAATGAGGCACTGCTGGCTCGATGCTGCTTAACAGCGGCCTGCAAGTAACGATAAGCTAAATATTGAATGCGCGAATCTAAACTCAAGCGCAGGTCATCACCATGTTGCACACGACTCAACTGCTCTACGTATTCAACTACATGGCCGACCTTATCTTGCAACACCTGCGTGCGCCCAGATTGACCTTTGAGTTGATCGTCATAGGCCAATTCTAGACCCTCCTGCCCCTCGTTTTGAATATCAGTAAACCCTAATACGTGGCCAAGCACAGGGCCGGCCGGATAGTAGCGCTTATATTCACGTACACTATTAATTCCGGGAATTTCCAACGACAATATTTCCGCCGCGACGCTGGGTTTGATATGGCGTTTTAAATAAACAAATTGTTTGGCCTTTTTACTTTTGGCTTTCTTGAGCAAACTGTTGCGAGAAATGCCCAATAATCCACTCAACTTTTTGTAAGAATATTCATTCTTTTGCTTAAGTATTGTGGCCGGATGCATCCAAATTGAATCCACGGGCGTGCTAATTGCTAGCGGTTGATTGTGACGATCTACAATCATTCCGCGTGTCGGTATCTCTTTTTGCACACGCAAATACCGGGCATCACCTTGCGACTGTAGATAATCAGTATCGATAATTTGCAAATGGACCGCGCGTACAATCAAGGCGATAAAAACAGCACCAAAAACTAAGCCAATCGCTTTGTAACGCCATGTAGACACAGGCGCTATCACTTCTCGGTCACTGCGCGAATTGGTAATACGAAGCGATGGCATTCCGCTGACTCGAGAGCCCGCCATTAGCGTTCCCCCTCTTTAACGGTCATTGGCAAGCCAACATATTCAACATCGTCTTGTTTGGGTGCGCGCATTGATAACAATTCACTCGCGTGCTTTTCAATACGGTGCGGGAAAGCGTAGAGGTTTTCCTCTATCAGTAACTGACCCCATTGGTCATTGAGCGCGTCACGTCGCGATTCTTCTGCTTGAAACGCCAGATACGCGATTCTATGTTGATGTCGCACGTTAACTATGAACATGGCGGTAATCACCAGACTGCAAACTAAGAACCACATCAAACTATCGCGCATGATCACCCCCTTTCTTTGAGGATGAGGTTTGTGGAGACGAAAGTTTCTGGGTTGGAACATATTCAACCGCAGTACGCTCTGCAATGCGCAGAACTGAACTGCGGGAGCGCGGATTGTCAGCAACTTCTTTTGCACTCGGTTTAATGGCGCGGCCAATCGTGCGCAGTGGCGTTAAATAATCTTTATCACTGACTGGAATATTTTTAGGTGGTAAGTTTGGCGTCGATAATCGGCGGATGAAACGTTTAACAATTCGATCTTCCAAGGAATGAAAACTGATTACCGCCAGACGGCCACCTTCGTTTAATAATTTTACCGCCTGAGGGAGCGCGTCGTTTACTTGATTGAGCTCTTGATTTACATGCAAACGAATCGCCTGAAAAGTTCGCGTTGCTGGGTGTTTGTGTTTATCTTTTTTCGGAATGCTTTGCTCGATTATCGAAGCTAATTGCAAGGTACTGTCGATTTTCGTATCGCCGCGTGTCAGGACAATTGCTCTGGCAATTCTGCGCGCGAATTTTTCTTCGCCCAGTTCAAACAATACTTTAACTAAATCCGATTCTTCCACTCGCGCCAACCATTCAGCAGCAGATTCGCCCTGCGTGGTATCCATACGCATATCCAGTTCACCATCACGCATAAAACTGAAACCGCGCTCGGCTTGATCCAGTTGCGGTGACGACACTCCTAAATCCATTAGAACACCATCAACTTTTTCAATCTCAGCAAACTCATTTAGCACAACACTCATGCGACTGAATTCGCTATGCCAGAGCTGCACCCGAGTATCGTTGGCAAACGTTTCCTGCGCCAAATCAATGGCATGTGAATCGCGATCAAAACCAATAAAGCGGCCATTTTCTCCCAGCTGTTCCACTATCGCGTGCGCATGTCCGCAGCGGCCAATAGTGGCATCAACATAAACGCCATTTGCTTGTATGTTCAATCCAGCAATCACCTCTCGTTTTAAGACAGGAATATGTTGTTCTGACATTGCCATGACGTGTGTTTAAAATGCGAGGGTTTGCAGTTCTGGCGGTAAGGCGCTTTTATCAAACTCCTCAGCCATGAAACTTTCACGATGCGCTATCCATTGCTCTTCATCCCAAATTTCGAATTTATCACCCTGGCCGATCAAGGTTGCTTTTTTCCCAATCTCGGCAAACTTTCGCAATTCTGGCGGTAATAACAATCGACCATTGGAATCCATGTCGCAATCATCCGCATGGCCAATCAACATGGATTTAAGACGGCTAACTTGAGGATCTAAGGTAGGTAAGGAAATCAGTTTACGTTCGACTTCTTCCCAAGAGGCTAAGGTATATAGCCAAAGGCAACGATGCTCAGCGCTGATGGTAACCACCATGCGACCATTAGATGCATTCATCAGGGCGTCACGATGCTTGGTCGGGATCGCAATCCGCCCCTTTGCATCAACGCTAACTGTGCTACTGCCTCTGGCCAAAACTAGGTATACTCGCTCATATGTTCGGTTATTTGGAAACCGTTGTTTTTATTTGGTAATTTGTGATCGAATAAAATCTCCACAAATCTCCACAATTACCCACATTTGCGACACTATCTACGACCTAATGGGTAGTGTCAAGCACTATGTGCCCTAGAAAATCCTTTTCTTTCAGTAAGTTAACTCCAGTTAATGGCCAAAGTTAAAAGCGGTTGTTAAAGTAATACTTTAAGTACGAATCACAATAAATTGGTTTTAAATGAAAAATATTAAGCGATTTATAGGTTTTACCTAAAAGCGCCAGGGGAACCAACCTTTCCTTGGCCAATCAATGGTTTAACACAAATTCTCAGTACAAGAGAATATATTCAAAAAAGCACTCTAAAGCGGATACTTTATGACTATCAGGGGTCATTTATTACCGCTAATACAGGAAATAGAGATACCAGTGTGCGACGGCGAAAAGGTAGCAGTTGAAAATAGCTAAAATTAGCCGTGAGTCCCACCATGCAGCGACCAGATCTTAGAAGATAATAAAGCGCTCCGCAAATAAAACGAGCCATTAGCTCGAGCGGCCAAGGCCGCCGTTTGCGCAGCAATCATCGCGAATAAAAAAGCCCTTAGCCCGGGCAGCCAAGGCCGCCGTTTACGCAGTAAACATCGCGAATAAAAAGCATGAGCCAACCTATAAGCCGGGTTCTGTCGTGGACAGTCATTCATCTAGAGCGCGCATCGCTGCGCACTTCAAGCAACCTACCCGTGTTCAGCGCGGGCCGCGCCTTTCAGCTTACGCTAATAGAACACCTATTTGGTCTTGCTCCGAGTGGGGTTTACCTTGCCGCTTATGTTGCCACTTGCGCGGTGCGCTCTTACCGC
>CAZJWW010000179.1:0-4586 GCA_964549895.1 uncultured Gammaproteobacteria bacterium | reverse complement strand
GCCGCGCCAGAAAGACCCGCTGTAGCGTACGCAGGCGATGGCGCATGGTCGATGAGCATGACCGAAATCATGACCTGTGTACGGCATGAAATTCCTGTCACGGGGGTGGTATTTCATAACCGCCAATGGGGTGCGGAGAAGAAAAACCAGGTAGACTTTTACAATCGACGTTTCGTCGCGGGCGAAATCGAAAGCGAAAGTTTCGCAGGTATTGCCCAAGCAATGGGCGCCGAAGGCATAGTAGTAGATCAAATCGACGAGGTCGGCCCGGCATTGAAAAAAGCTATCGACATGCAGATGAACGAAGGCAAGACCTGCGTTATTGAGGTTATGTGTACGCGCGAATTAGGTGATCCTTTCCGCAAAGACGCACTTGCTAAACCCACACGTTATTTAGAAAAATACAAAGACTATGTCTAGCATAAAGAGATTTAACTCTCTCAGGTTTAATTCACTCAAGTTTTATCTACAAAGAGTCTTTTAACGTTTCAGTGCTAAACATAAACCCACATGGTAGATAATTTTCTTTGCTCTACTCCCGTTGAGTGCCCCGCTTCTTTGCTGGCCTTAGCCGCACCGCTGCCCAAAACTGCAACTGCGGTGGTTAATGCTGGATCACCTGTGGTTATGCAAAGTGTGAAAATGGCGTTTGATGAAAATTTAATTACGCCGCTGTTGGTTGGTAATAAGGCCGACATCAATGCCACAGCGCGTGAACTGAACTGGGATATATCTACTTTTCGCATTATCGAAGCGAACGATGAAAACACCGCAGCACAAGCCGCCGTGGCGTTAGCAAAAGCCAATGAAGTCGACTCGCTTATGAAGGGCAATATTCATACCGATCAATTACTGAAAGCCGTCATTGATCAAAACCACGGCTTACGTACTGACACTCGATTAAGTCATGTGTTTCATATGAGTGTGGCAAATTCTGATGCATCGATTTGTATTACTGACGCGGTTATTAATGTGCAACCCTCGGTCGCAATAAAACTGGATATCGCCAGGAATGTCACTAAGTTAATGCACACGATTGGTTGCGCTAAACCAAAAATAGCCGTGCTCTCTGCCAGCGAAACTGTAAGTTCGTCTATGCCATCCAGCGTCGAGGCAAGAGAAGTTGTTGCAGCCGCTGAGTCAGGCGAAGTAACCGGTGCATTATTAGGCGGGCCATTCGCTTTTGACAACGCTGTATCCACAACAGCTGCAAAACTAAAAGAAATAGATCATCCAGTTGCTGGAAATGCCGATGTATTACTGGTCCCAAACATTGAAACCGGTAACGCCTTATTCAAACAAATGGTTTACTTTATGGGGGCGGCAGCAGCCGGTGTGGTATTAGGCGCAACGGTTCCTATTGTATTAACATCTCGAGCAGACCCCGCCGCTGCTCGTTTGGCCGCAACTGCGCTTGCTGCCATCTATGCTAATGCTTCTTAAACATTAGAAACGATCTTAATTCTCAACAATAGACTCAATAATAATTTTAATATTAGGCCGTTCAGTACAACATGACAGACTTAAATACTTTAGAGCCAACGGAGCTTAAATTCGCTCAAGAACTATTTGGCATAGAATCTCAGTTAAAAGTTCCCTGCTTTGCAGAACGGGATGAACATGTGCCTGAAATTGATGCCGCGTATAGATTTAATGCCGATGTAACGCAAGCTATTTTGTCTGGCTACATTCATAATCGCCGCGTTATGGTTCAAGGCATGCATGGCACCGGAAAATCTACTCATATCGAACAAATTGCCGCGCGACTCAATTGGCCTTGTGTGCGAATTAATTTAGACGGCCATATTAGCCGCCTAGATCTTATCGGCAAAGATGCGGTGGTATTAAAAGATAATAAACAGATTACCGAATTTCAAGAAGGCATGTTGCCTTGGGCTATTCAACGCCCAGTCGCATTAATTTTTGATGAGCTCGACGCCGCCAGACCTGAGGTAATGTTCGTGATTCAACGCATACTTGAACGCGAGGGCAAATTCACCTTATTGGATCAAAACCAAGTTTTAACGCCTAACCCGCATTTTCGTTTATTCGCCACGGCGAACACGGTGGGACTTGGTAATTTAACAGGTTTATATCACGGCACCTCCATGATGAATCAAGCGCAAGTTGACCGCTGGAACATCGTGGCAAAACTCAATTATTTGTCCGCCAAAGAAGAAGTACAAATTGTTCTAAGCCGAGTGCCTGCATTGGATACCAAAGAGGGTGTGAAAACGGTGGACTCGATGGTGGCGCTCGCTAATCTAACACGCAAAGGCTTCAATGCCGGAGATATTTCAACACTGATGTCTCCCAGAACCGTAATATTCTGGGCTGAGAATACGCAAATATTTCACGACCCCGCCGCGTCTTTCAGACTGTCATTCCTAAATAAATGCGATGAAGCCGAATACGCCACCATTGCTGAATATTACCAACGCGCTTTTGATAGAGAGCTACCTGAGAGCCAATCGATCAGCGCTTGGTTTGAATAAACAGTGGCGCTAACACCGTAAAATGGAACGCCATGAGGTCTTACAACAGAAGCTAGAACATTGGTGCGCCGAGTCAGTGCGCGCCTTGGCAGGTCACACCGATGTTCATTTTCGGGGTCACCATTTATTCGTAGACAATAAACCTTTTATTCTACAAGCGCCCTATCTCCAGCTAGACTTTGCGACATACGACAACGCAAAACTGCGCGGCGTAGCTGACTGCATTGCGCTGCGCTTAAGGCACAGCAATACAGTAGAACATCAAACTCGTATGCCAGATAGCATTGTCGAAAAAATTGTTTACGAACAACTGGAGCAATTACGTTGCGAGTCTCTTACAGAAGATGAACTACCAGGCATGCGCACCAACATTCGAGCGCGCTTTTTATTTTGGGCCAACCAAGCGGCAGCGTCGCAATTGGTTGAAAACAGTATTGGTTTATTATTGTATACCATCAACATCGTTTGTTGGTCACGCTTACATTCGCAAACAATACCCGAACAATTAGAAGATTTAATCGAAGCCACCCGCTGGGGCTTCGCTGAAGAAATCAAACAACATTTGCATCTGTTCACTAAATGTCGTGACGATCAGAATGCTTTTGCGGTACATGCATTGGCGATTGCCAAAGAAGTTTCAAACATGATCGATATGTCACAAGCTCAAGACGGCGAAGAGTCTCAGTTCATCAGCACAGTGCACAAACTAAGCAACAGCAAGAATATCAGTATTCAATGGCTTGACCTTGATAGCTCTGACCTAGAACAAAACTACAGCGTTTCTAGGTCTGAAGAAATTAGTCAAACCAATGCCTCTAGCGGCTATCAAATTTATAACAATGCCTATGATAAAGTAGTCAAGATTGGAAAAAAAATCCGTGTAGCGGAACTAGCAAAACTGCGTGCACAATTAGATAAACGTATTCGTAAGCAAAGCGTTAATACGCATCGGGTGGCGCGTTATCTAAAACAACAAGTCTCAAGCCCAGATAGAGCCGGTTGGGAATTTGGTCTTGAAGAGGGCTATCTAGACTCAGCAAGATTAGCCAAGCTAATCACCTCGCCAAATGATCGTCGTTTATTTAAACGCGAACAAGTCAAAGCGGCGAGTGATTGTATAGTCACTGTTTTGGTCGACAACTCTGGCTCCATGAACCATCACAATGATGTGGTCGCCGCCTTGGTAGACACGCTGGCCAAAGCATTAGAACTAGCAGAAATTAAAACAGAAATTCTAGGGTTTACCACCAACGAATGGAATGGTGGCCGCGTATTAAATGAATGGAGCAAAGCCGGCAAACCCGAAAACCCTGGCCGCCTAACATCGACCTGCCACAATATTTACAAGGCAGCTGAAACACCATGGCGTCGGTCACGCTCCGCCATTGCCGCCATGCTCAAAACCGATATGTTTCGCGAAGGCATTGATGGTGAGGCTTTGCAATGGGCGGCAGAGCGAATTGAAATTCGCCCGGAAAAAAATAAGATTATCATTATGGTATCTGATGGCTCACCTATGGATACCGCTACTCACGCCGCGAACTCAGAGCGTTACTTGGATCAACACCTCAGCTATATAGCCAATTCCATAGAGTGCAGGCCCGATATTCAATTGTGTGCCTTGGGTGTAGGCTTAGACTTAAGCGCCTACTATCGAGAAAGCATGTCGATCAGCCTCAACGATGAATTGGGAACACCAGATTTTATGTTAATCGCCGATTTACTTGCGCGAGCGTGTTAAATATCCAGACATTATTACTTTGAACAAATTTTAGAACAAAATTGGAGAACTCCTGATGGCACTAAAAAGATATTTAACTGAAATGGGTATGGGCGTTGATGTGCACGGTGGCGACTACACGAAAGCAGCCAAACGTGCTGTATCAGATGCCATTCGTCATTCCAGCATCAATTTTTTCCCGCACATTGAATACACCAAAGAAGATATGCAGCTGCAGGTGAAAATTGCCTCACAAAAACCAGAGTTAATCGACAAAGAAGCTGTTGCTGCTGAATTTCCCTATGGTACCGTGACAATTGAACCTGTATTTGGCGGCCTAGATGTACTAGCTGAGAACAACCAAGACCTCA
>CAZJWW010000178.1:0-4616 GCA_964549895.1 uncultured Gammaproteobacteria bacterium | reverse complement strand
TGCTGGTGTCTTCGATCAAGGCATCGTTAATCTTCGCATTACCCACGTCGTGCACCAATTGTTTTGCGGCAGAGACGGCGGCAGGACTATTCATGCATATTGTTTCAGTTAATTCAATGACTCGGGTATCAATCTGCTCATGCTCACAGATTTCGCTAACCAAGTTTATTGACTGCGCCGTTTGAGCGCTGAACCTTTCAGCGCTAATGAACAGTCGGCGCGCGGCCCGAGAACCGATTGCCGCGATAACATAAGGCGATATGGTCGCGGGTATTAAACCAATCTTTACTTCGCTCAAAGAAAAACTGGCCTTAGTGGAAGCAATGGCGATATCACAGCAACTCACTAGTCCAATTGCACCACCGAACGCGGCACCCTGAATTTTGGCAATGCTCGGTTTCGATAGGGTATAGAGCGTTTTTAGCATTTTTGCGAGCGCTCTGGCATCGGCTAAATTTTCCTCATAGCTGTAGTTCGCCATGCGTTTCATCCAATCAAGATCAGCACCAGCTGAAAAACTATTGCCGTTGGATGCCAACACCATCACACGAATAGATTCATCAAGGTTAATATCTTCAAACGCTTGCGTCATTTGAGCGATGACTTGATCATCAAAGGCATTATGTTTTTCAGGGCGATTAATAGTGACAGTAGCAATGCCATTATTTTTAGTTAGTTCTACTGGCTTTGTCATACTTACATCCTAAACACACCGTAGGTGCTGTCTTCGATAACTTTATTTAGTGAAGCTGAAATCGCTAAACCGAGAATTTGACGAGTATCTGCTGGGTCGATTACACCATCGTCCCAAAGGCGTGCTGAGGCATAATAGGGGTGGCCTTGGTTCTCATAGATATCTAACGTGGGTTGCTTGAACTCGTTCTCTTCTTCTTCACTCCATTGTTCACCGGCTCGTTCTTTTTGCGCACGCTTTACTTGTGCGAGCACACCAGCTGCTTGTTCGCCACCCATCACCGAAATACGAGCGGTTGGCCACATAAATAAAAAGTTAGGCTCATAAGCACGACCGCACATCCCATAATTTCCCGCACCGTATGAATTACCAATTAAGATAGTAAATTTAGGCACATTGACGTTCGAAACGGCGTTTACCATTTTGGCCCCATGTTTAGCGATGCCACCGGCCTCGTATTGCTTACCGACCATAAAGCCCGTAATGTTTTGTAAAAATACTAAGGGTATTTTTCGCTGACCGCATAGTTCAATAAAGTGAGCGCCTTTCTGTGCCGACTCACTAAATAGAATACCGTTGTTTGCGACGATGCCTACCGGTTGGCCGTAAATACGTGCAAAGCCACAGATCAAGGTGGTGCCGAATAGAGCCTTGAATTCATCAAAATCAGAACCATCGACTATCCGCGCAATTATCTCGCGAACATCAATCGGTTGACGCATATCCTCAGGCATGATGCCGTAAATTTCTTTGCTGTCGTAAAGCGGTTCGACTGTCTCTTTGGTATCTAATTGCTTGGGCTTCAATCGGTTCAGTCGACTGATAGAATTACGCGCTAATTGTAAGGCGTGATGATCATTCTGAGCATAATGATCGGCCACACCCGATTCACGACAATGCAAGTCTGCACCACCCAACTCTTGTGCAGTCACTTGCTCACCGGTCGCGGCTTTCACTAATGGCGGCCCAGCTAAAAAAATAGTTGCATGATCTTTAACAATAATCGATTCATCGGCCATAGCAGGTACATAAGCGCCACCAGCGGTGCATGAACCCATAACGGCGGCGATCTGCGGTATATTTTTGGCCGACATCCGTGATTGATTGTAAAAAATACGGCCAAAGTGTTCTCTATCCGGAAACACCTCATCTTGCCTAGGCAGATTCGCTCCGCCAGAATCTACTAGGTAGATACAGGGTAAATTATTTTGCTCGGCTATGGTCTGTGCACGTAAGTGTTTTTTTACCGTCAACGGGTAGTAACTCCCGCCTTTCACCGTTGCGTCATTCGCGACTATCATGCATTCTTGATTTTCAACGCGACCAATACCCGCCACTATACCTGCGGCCGGCACCTCTTCGTTTTGATAAACCTCGTGCCCTACCAACTGTCCGATTTCTAAAAAGGGTGAGCCTTTATCCAGCAAATTTTCAATTCGATCACGCGCTAATAACTTTCCTTTGGCTTGATGCCGTGCCTGTCGTTCTGGCCCGCCCCCTTTTTTTATTTTTTCAACAAGACGATAAAGATCTTCAACTTGTTCCTGCATGTGTTTTGCATTCGCAATAAAGTCAGCAGAACGAGAATTAACAGTGCTTTTTATAATTGGCATTTTATTAACTATTTATGTCTAGTTTATTAGCGTGTTTCATTGAACAGCTCGCGACCAATCAGCATGCGCCGTATTTCCGAAGTACCGGCGCCTATTTCATATAGTTTTGCATCACGCAGTAAACGACCCGTCGCGTATTCATTGATATAGCCGTTGCCGCCTAGGACTTGTATTGCTTGCAAGGCCATTTGTGTGGCTTGCTCAGCGGTGTACAAAATAACCGCCGCAGCGTCTTTGCGGCTATCTTCGCCTCGATCACATGCGTTTGCCACCGCGTACAAGAATGATCGACTTGCGCTAAGAGAGGTATACATATCGGCAATTTTGCCTTGCATCAATTGAAATTCACCAATGGCTTTATTGAATTGTTTGCGTTCATGAATATAGGGCACCACAATATCCATGCAGGCTTGCATAATGCCAACCGGTCCACCCGAAAGTACCGTTCTTTCGTAGTCTAAGCCTGACATTAAGACACCAACGCCACCGCCCTCATAGCCCAAAATATTGTCTTCTGGCACTTCACAATCTTGGAACACCAGTTCGCATGTGTTCGAGCCGCGCATTCCGAGCTTATCTAACTTTTGCGCCTGAGAAAAACCTTTGAAGCCGCGCTCGACAATAAATGCAGTAATACCTTTTGAACCTGCATCGGTATCGGTTTTGGCATAAATCACATAGGTGGATGCATCGGGTCCATTGGTGATCCACATTTTATTGCCATTCAAAACATAATGATTGCCTTTTTTTCTGGCATTTAATTTCATACTGACCACGTCCGAACCTGCGCCAGGTTCAGACATCGCTAGAGCGCCAACGTGTTCGCCGGAACAGAGTTTAGGTAGATACTTAAGCTTTTGCTCATGAGTGCCATTCTTTCGTATCTGATTTAGACACAGGTTCGAGTGGGCGCCATACGATAAACCTACAGACGCGGACGCTCGGCTAATTTCTTCCATCGCCACACAGTGAGCGAGATACCCCATATCGCTCCCTCCATATTCTTCTTCCACAGTTATGCCAAGCAATCCAAGCCCGCCAAACTTCTGCCATAAATCTGCAGGAAACAAATTGTCTAAATCTATCTGCTGAGCGCGCGGGGCTATTTCAGTTGCAGCAAATTGGCGCGTCATATCCCTCAGCATATTAACTTCTTCGCTATGGTTGAAGTCGAGTGATGTATATTCAGTGTTCATAGTTTTTGTACTCAAAAATTGCTTTATGAAGTCAAGCTTGAAGATTTAGGATCTAACTTTCCAAGCTCATCAAGACATTTTTGTTCAGCATCACGAAGGTCTAACAACATAAGTTTTAAGTCACTCTGTTGTTGTAACAACTGCTCACGTTTTTGACGGATTTTTTTAATAAGTGTTTGCACTTGATTGGTGTTTTTTGAATTTGGCTCATACATCAAAACGATAGCGCTACTCTCTTCAAGAGTTAGCCCTAAGCGTTTACCTCTAAGAATTAGGCGTAGGCGCGTTCGATCTCCGTTGCTGTAGCTTCTGGTGGTGCCATTACGGCTAGGATTTAATAGTCCTTTTTCTTCATAGAATCTTAAAGTACGAGTCGTAATATCAAACTCATCAGCCAACTCTCTTATTGTGTATCTTTGTGTCATTCTGCTTCGCTCAACTTTTACCAACACTTTCTATCCATCTGCATTTTTAATTTAACACATGAATTACGTTTACGTAAACGTAATTCATGTGTTAAATTAAAAGGAGTCGTGGTGCCAAAGCCTCGATGTCTGCGATTAAGACGGCGGCTATATATAGATCAAAACTTAATGCACCAGTATCGGATAGATTCGTAACTGGCGGCTCTTCCTTGTTCAGCCAATAAATCTTTGCCCACTAAGGATGTAGGCAAGGGGCGTGAGCAGGGAGCGGAAGCTTCAACGTCTCTGTGACTTAAATTGAATCTAAAGTAGAGCCAATCGGCATAACTATTATTTCAGGTGGAAATCGTTGCCGCGTAGAAGTGTTCATTGTGAGGTATCTCGAGCTAGCTTGTCAGCACCACTTGCTAGCACCATTGAATATGCAGTAAAGTAAGATTAGCTAGGACTTAATTTGGGAGATGTCATTATGAAATTAAAACTAATTGCGTTTACCGCATTTATGATTTTCGGCTGTTTATTTTCAGTCACGTTTGTATATGCACAGACTATCAATCCATTTTTTTGTGCAAAAGTTATGTCTTACAATATTCTGAATATTGTATATGAGTCTGAAAATGCTCCATGGGAAGTCAGAAAAGAATTTGTATTTGATTTCCAGTATTCATAAATTACATACAATCATTGT
>CAZJWW010000177.1:0-4705 GCA_964549895.1 uncultured Gammaproteobacteria bacterium | reverse complement strand
TTTAATACCACATCAAAACGAGTGCCTTGCGGCTGCACATCGCTGATCGCAATATCACCCTCGTAGGCTTCTACTATTCCTTTAACAATATGTAAACCCAAACCATGACCTGGGGTTTGGCTGTCTAATCGAACACCGCGTTGAAGAATTGTGGCTTTGAGAGTTTCGTCAATACCGGGGCCGTCATCAGTGACACGAATAACGGTCGCTAGTCGATGCGAAGCATTCAGCTTCATGGCTTGATTGCTAACTTCGATCTCTACCTTGCCTTGCGCCCACTTAAATGCGTTATCTAAGAGATTGCCTACTAACTCCATCCAATCGCCTTGATCACCAAAGAAGCGTACATCGTCCGCAATATTTAAAGTACAGTTCAGCTGCTTTTCTTTGTGCAACTTATCCAGTGAACTCACTATTTGCTCCGTCGTAGTTTTAATCTCAATGGGTTTAGCAAAACGTTGACGCCCAACTGCAGACGCACTTTGCAATTGATAGTCGATAATATTTTGCATCGAGCTAAGTTGCTCATTAGCATCGGCATGAGTCTGTTGATCATACTTAAGACCTTTTAGCACCGCGATTGGGGTTTTTAAGCTGTGCGCTAAATTTCCAAGCACTTCTTTGTGACGAGTTATACGCTTTTCTTCAGAGTTCAGTAATTGGTTCAAATTTTGTGTGAGCCGACTCACTTCTTGTGGGTAATCTTCGTCAAATCGACTTCGCGCACCCTGCTCAATTTCAGCCACTTGTTTGGTCACTTTATTAAGTGGTTTAAGAGCCCAGCCAAGCAATAACAACAATAGTGTCATCAAGGAAACACCGAGCACGGCCAGCCACAACCCCACTTGACGTTTATATCTGCGCAACCGTTTTACATACGTAGTGGTGGTTTCCGCAACTTGCACTGTGAATGGAAAGTCTCCTTGATCCGTCTCCCATTCGAGGCCTAGTGTCATTGCATAAATCTTAGGTTTTTCAGGCCAGCTGACCTCTGCAAAAAAATCAAACTCGCCGGGCCTGCCTGCTAACTTAGGTAATGGTTCATTTAATAACGATTGTGAACGCCATAATACAGTCTCATCAGGATGATAAATTTGTGCATACAACGTCGAATCCATTTGCGAAAGCCGTGGCTCGGATAACAATTCAGGCACAAACAGCTCATCATCTACGACATCAACGTTCGCGATCAATAATAAAATTTGATTCCGCAAGGCATCTTCAGCATTGCTTATCACACTGCTTTCGAAGGCTCTATTTAAACCTACCGACGTAAGCCCCAAAAACACTAATAACAGTAGCGTTGCGGAAATGAGTAAACGACGACGTAGTGAGAGCAAAAGGGTGTAAGAAACAGGTTTACATTATGACCAAAAACTATGGGGCGGTACGTGGAAGTCGAAAACGATATCCTTGGCCACGTTGAGTTTCAATCGGCTTTAAACTGCTATCCGGGTCCAACTTAGTGCGTAGGCGGCGAATAAAAACTTCGATGGTATTACTGTCGCGATCATCGTCTTCTTCATATATATGATCAACCAGTTCACGTTTTGAAAGCACCTTACCGGTGTGCATCATCAAATAAGAAAGCAGTCGATATTCGTAAGCGGTGATAGTCAGCGGTTCATCGTTTAAAAACACCTGCTTAGAAGAGGTATCTATTTTAACCGGACCACATTCCAATGTATTGTCGGCCAAACCCACAGAGCGCCGCAATTGAACTTTAATGCGCGCTGATAATTCTTCAGGATGAAACGGCTTGGTCATATAGTCATCACCGCCTGCTTCCAATCCTTCTACCTTTTCTTGCCATCGGCTGCGCGCTGTTAAAATTAGTATCGGATAAGCATGACCGCTTTGACGCAACTTTTTGATAACTTCAACGCCATCCATCTTAGGTAAACCTAGATCAATAATCGCCATATCAACGGGATATTCCTGCCCCATATACAAGCCTTCTTCACCGTCACTGGCTACATCAACAACGTAATTCTGAGCCCGCAGCTCTTCAGCTAATTGCTGTTGCAAGCTTAGTTCGTCTTCAATAAGAAGTATTCTCATAGCTGGGTTTAATGCGTTTAGCGTTTACGGCTAATTTGTATATTACGCACTTTGCCGTTAGGCAATAAAATTCTAACGTTATAGATACCTGTATGAGAATTTAAGGATATTTTTAAAACCTTAGCATCGTAGCGTTTCTTAACTTCATTCATTACGTCGCTGCGCGAACGTAAATCATTTTTAGCGAAGGTTGATGAGGCCCACGGTAGCACTCCTGCCCGCGGATTCGCGATCCCATTTTGTTGCCTCACTTGGGAATATTCCTGATACCCAAGTTTTAGACTACTATCTGTAAAAGTATGTGCAAAAGCTTGACCACTAATCAAACATAGTATGATCAATGAGCTTGAAAATATAAATTTGCCAGGGATTTTATACATGTTTAATACGTTTATGGTTAAACGCGTTAGTAACTTAGGTTTTTAATATATAGGTTTTTTAATAATAGGTTTTCTAACAAAAACTGAGGCAAGAGCGCATAGCTCTTGCCCCGTTGCTAATAATAATGAAGTTAATACGATACTGGATCAACGGTAACCTTAACCTTAATTTTATCACCAGGGTGCTCATTTAACTTAGTATGAAAAACATTGCCTTGATACTTATACGCCACATTATAGCCAACTACTTTCTCTTTGGTCACATAAGAATCGTGTAATTCACAATGTTGAACAGTTTTATAGCGAGTAGTGTGTCCATTACTGTATTTACGATCATAGTTACGTTTATTACGTAGCTTTACATCACGACCGATTGAACCACCCAGTACCGCACCGGCAACTGTAGCTACATCACGCGCGTTGCCACCGCCTCGCTTGCCTACACGATTACCAACAACACCACCAAGAATCGCGCCGACAATTAGAGGAGTCGCACTGCCCGAACGATGTCCGCGATCATAGCCTCGAACCGAAACGCGCTCGTCCCAGCACTTTTCTACTGGATGATTTACCTGATACGTTTCCACCAAAGGTGACACGTCGACAACCTTAGCGTAACCGTAAGCCGAATTTTTATGATCATAATAGCGTTTAGCTGTCACTGGTAACGATACTGCACCGATTACACCAGCGATTATGAGTGATTTAGTGAGTGTTTTAAGTTTTGTTTGAGTTGTCATTTGGTAACTCCTATCAATACAGTGATTAACTGTGGTTTGTTGATGATGGGGCTACTTTACAATAAGCCGGCTGAATGCAAACTGAATCGAAAATGAAGCTCAGCTGAACGGGAAAGCTAATTTAAACAATAAATTATAGCTTCTCTTTATTCGTTGGGGATTTGCTGCGGAATTAAAAAACGGTTATCACGCTTTCAAAGTGGGTAGAGCGCATGATAACCGTATACATTTAACTTAAATATTGAGGATATTTAAACTACTTTTACTACTTACTACTTTTACTACATGGCACTCTCGGGAGTGCTTCTTATTGTCTGTAGCTTAATTTAAAGCTGCTACTATTTTTATCTACTACTTAACTAACTTACTACTTCTATTACTTAACTAACTTACTACTTCTACTACTTTTGAGGAGAGTGAAGCCGCTGAGGGCTTCGTTTACTACTAACTTCTTTGAAATCCGGGTTAGAGACTTCTTTTGCGAAATCCGGGTTAGAGACTTCTTGGTACTGCTGTAAAGTCTGGGTTAGAGACTTTGGGAGAATTCTGTTTGTTGCTAATACAGCTTATTTATACGTCAGATTATGCAGTTGCACCAACTTTATTTTAAATTATTTTTTAAATTATCTTGTTTATATAAGTTATTGATTATAAACATATAAAAGGCATGACAATTTATGTCAATGCCAGCAAATTTTGTCACTAATATGACAAATAACGCCAATTTTCAGTAAACTCAATTATTAGGTTTAGACGATGTATTTAATCCAAAAATCCCGCGCATATTCCTGAGTAAGGTGTCCACTAACGCTTAAATGACGTTCCGTAACACGACCCCATTCCGATGGTTTATTTAAAAATCATGACTAAATTCTCGCTCCCTTAACGGGCCTTACCCCCCCTATCAGGTTTTTGTGGGTGCTAAAATCGTTTTTTGTCTTTCCCACTTTAAAAACAAAGTGGGATGAAAAGGTCGAATAAAAAGGTTTTGCCGCCACGATCATGGTGGGGTGATTCAAATATTTCGCATCAAAATTGATTAAATAAGCCTTTTCAGACCGCTCTTTAACATCCGTGTTTTTGTGTTTTCGCAGGTTTGACGCTAGGTTGGAGATAGTTTTAGGCTATTTAGCCCGAAAAAAAGGAAGAAAGGTACAGAAAGTAAAAAAACGGTTATCACGCGTATGATAGTGAGAAGAGCGTGTGATAACCGTTTTACATTACATTTAAATATTGAGGATATTTAAATTACTTTACTACTACTACCTTACTGCTTGAAATTGGCACTCTAGAGAGCGCTTCTTATTATCTGTAGCTTCGTTAAAGCGTGCTACTATTTTTATAACTACTTACTACTTACTACTACCTACCACTTACGACCAATTACTACGACTAACTGTTCAATAGAGCCCTGGTCTAGGACCGCGGGAGAATTCGTTCAATACTAGCCGTAAACTGGGCTTGTATCACGGGTAAGAAGCTTACGTAACCACGTGTAACCAGCTTCTTGCATAAAATTAGTGA
>CAZJWW010000176.1:2098-4755 GCA_964549895.1 uncultured Gammaproteobacteria bacterium | reverse complement strand
CGTCAGTCGGGGTCTCAAATACCAGTAATTTTTTTAACGGCACGAGCTGAAGAAATTGATCGTATTGTTGGTTTGGAGTTAGGTGCCGATGATTATGTGTGTAAACCCTTTAGCCCAAGAGAGGTTGTTACTCGCGTTAAGGTTATTTTAAAACGCGTCGAAAAAACAGCCAACTCAGAGCCAAACCTCCAGAACACTTTTCATCATAAGCATAAGCAACGTGTTATTTGCTTTAATGATCAGTCCTTAGACCTAACTCGTGCAGAGTATGAATTAATGCTGGCGTTTCTCGCACAACCTGGGCGTGTTTTTTCGAGAAGACAACTAATTGAAAATATCTGGGATAGCAATCACCCCTCGGATGATCGTGTTGTTGATACACACATAAAAACACTACGCGCTAAACTTAAACCATACAATCCTCACAAGGACTTCATTATTACCCATCGCGGTTTTGGCTATAGTTTTGAATCATAGACAGCGAAAGAGAAATAACTCGTGAAGATTAGCTATAGTTTTAGGGCCTTTGTCATTTACCTAGCGATATTGGGTGGTTTGATTTGGTTCACTTTAGAAAACGCCATAGAACGGTTGAATGATGGCATGCGCCAATCAGCTGAAAGTGTATTGGTGGATACCTCACACATATTATCGGCTTTAATTGAAAGCAATTTAGAGGACAATTCTACGGAGCCCCCAACGACACAGTTGAAGAAGATATTTGCGGATATTGAAACGCGCAAGCTAGATGCACAAATTTATCAGATCAATAAACAATACATTGATTCACAAGTTTATGTGACCGATAAAAAAGGGATTGTTGTTTTTGACTCGAGTGGCGAACATGAGGGTGAAGATTTTTCTAAATGGCGTGACGTTATGCTTACATTAGAAGGCAGTTATGGCGCTCGATCATCCTTTATTGATCAAACAAAAACAGACCCAGAAGACCCAAAGGCAATGATTATCGCTGCGCCAATTAAACATAACTCAAATATTATTGGTGTAGTAAGTTTGGTTAGCCCGATCAGTAGTTTAGAACGCCATCTGTCAGCGGAAACAGCACAATTGCAGCGTTATGGTTTTGCCCTATTCATTTTAGCGATGTTTGTTGGTTATTTATTATCGCTTTGGTTTACCAACTCGTTAAATAAAATTGCTCGCTATGCTACAAATATGGCGGAAGGTAAAGAGGTTGACGCACCAGTGCTAGCTGACTCCCGTCTTGTTGATTTAACTGAATCTATCTCATATTTGCGCTCTCAGCTCGATGGTAAAGAATATGTTGAAAACTATATTCATAGTTTGACCCATGAATTGAAAACACCGATCACCAGTATTGGTGGAGCAATAGAGTTAATCGACGATTCTATGTCTGAACAAGATCGCGCATTATTTCTAAATAATATCAGCACCTCAAATCAACGCATGTCGAAGCTCGTTGACCGCATGTTGTCGCTCGCGCAGCTAGAAGGTTTAACTGAATTAGTATCCAGCGCTGAATTTGATATAGTGCCGACCATTGATCGTTTAGCACAAGAACGACGGTCGATGTTAGCGGAACGTCACATTCGCTTAGAGTTACCTGAACAAGCGCGCCTTGATTGTATTGGAGATGAGGTATTGATCAGTCAAGCAATTGCTAATTTGCTCGACAATGCAATTGGTTTTTGTGAGCTAAACGGCTTGGTTAAGATCAAATTGGAGAACAAAGCCCATAAAGTACGAGTCACAGTATTTAATCAAGGCGAGCCTATACCAAACTTTGCATTAACAAAACTATATGAACGATTTTTTTCATTGCCAAGGCCAGATCAAGAAAAACAAAGCACTAAAAGCACCGGCTTAGGATTGAGTTTCGTTCAAGAAATAATGAAACTTCATAATGGTCATGTAGAAATAAGTAATACCACCAATGGTGTTTTAGCTTCACTTAGCTGGTCAAATAAGCCCGTGGGTAAAAAATCATAATGAATTCAATTGGCTGCTCAAGGAATGAGTGACTGAACTTGCAGATTTTTTAAACACAACTAAATATAGTCTATTTTAAATATCACTCACTTCTTTAAGTAACTTCTTCACAAAAGCCACACAAAACATCTTCCGATACACACGAAAAACACATACCCATAAGTGATAGTAGTTTTCAAGGACGAAAAGTACACGGATGTTTTTTTTAATATCAAAAGAGGTGACGATTAATGTGGAGATATATAGAGATAGTTTTGGTTGTCGGCATTTTGCTATTTACAGTTAATGCACATGCTGAAACTAGCGCTGGAGAGCTTGAGCTTAGTAATGGTAATAACCCAAACAAGTTGGCGGTTTTACTAACTACTGAAGTAAGCGGCAATGTGAACGGAGTTATTGCGAGTTTGACTGTTAAACAGACATTCCAAAACAATATCGATGATTGGGTGAATGGTCGTTATGTGTTTCCTTTACCAGAAGGGGCTGCAGTAGATAGTTTTCGTATGCAAATTGGCGAGCGCGTCATTAATGGTTTAATTAAAGAAAAAGAACAGGCGGAAAAAGAATTTCAAGCTGCAAAAATCAGTGGTAAGAAAGCTGGGATGTTAAAACAACATCGTCCAAATTTGTTTAGTATTTCAGTCGCTAACATTGGTCCTCATGAAGAAATAGTTACTGAACTAACA
>CAZJWW010000176.1:0-2088 GCA_964549895.1 uncultured Gammaproteobacteria bacterium | reverse complement strand
GGAAATGGTATCCAAGCAACTTGGCAACAAATCAATATTGAGTTACATTCTGATAAAAATGAACGACGCCACATTAGTGAACTAACATTTGTGGATAAGATACATTTTGAGGACAATACTTTTAGTTTAACTTTACCGACAACAATCACGCCACGATATATTCCCAATGCAACTATTAACAATCAGACTCCACAAGAAATAGAACGAGCACTCGATCAAACTATTAGCGAATCAATCAAAGAACAAGAAAATATTAATACTAATTTGGTATCGGGTTGGGCTTCTAACAATAGTAGAGTTGTCGATGCCAATGATATTACACCGCCACAATCACACTCTGTCGGCAATCAAAGATCTCACACATTTAGTCTTGCCTTGTCTGTAAACGCTGGGTTGAATTTGGAAAGCGTAACCAGCCAAACCCACAAAATTACGAGTCACTATTCTACTAACCATAATGTAGACGTTACACTCGCTAATAACGTAGAAAAAATGGATTCTGACTTAGTATTAGAATGGCGGGCTGTGTCAGGCGAGACTCCACAAGCAGCGTTTTTTCAACAAAAATTTGATGATGCGTATTATTCAATGTTAATGGTGACGCCCCCGCAGATAAATACAAATTTGTCACTACCACGCGATGTTACTTTTGTAATCGATACTTCGGGCTCTATGTCAGGCGTATCAATACGTCAAGCAAAACAAGCATTGCATACTGGCTTAGACTATTTATCAGTAAATGATAAATTTAACGTCATCGAATTTAACAGTGATTTCACATCGCTGTTTGTAAAAAGCAAACCAGTCACAAACGCCACACTTAATCAAGCACACACCATGATCAATGGATTACACGCAGATGGAGGCACGGAAATGCTTGACCCTCTTAAACACGCTTTTGAGAGTAAAAAAGATTCGACTTACTTGAGCCAAGTCATTTTTATTACTGACGGTTCTATTGGCAACGAATCCGAGTTGTTTAATATGATCAAAAACAACATAAAGGATACGCGACTATTTACAGTTGGCATTGGTAGCGCTCCAAATACGTTTTTTATGAACAAAGCTTCTCAATTTGGTCGCGGAACAAACACCACTATTAATAATTTAAACCAAGTTAAAGATAAAATGGCAAAACTGTTTAAAAAAATAACAAGTCCTATAATGCGCAACATTGTTATCACATGGCCGCAAGCGGGTAGCGCTGAGGCTTACCCAAACAAGGTACCGGATTTATACAGCGGTGAACCATTGACGGTAATAGTCAAATCGAAAAATCCAATTACGAAAGCGCAAATCGAAGGTAAGCTAATTAATACGCCTTGGCAAAAATCATTAAGTTTAATACAGAGCAATACGCTACAAACAGATAACTTAGACACAGTTTGGGCACGCCAGAAAGTAGCCGCTCTTATGGATGAACTAAGAATTGGTGCCAGAACCAACTTACAAACAAAGTCTGATGTTGTAGCGTTAGGCATAGAGCATAATATTGTTACCAAATACACGTCTTTTATCGCAGTTGAAAACACGCCAAGCAAGCTAAACGAAGAAATTGCAAAAGAAAAAGCGATACCTAATCTTATGCCTCAAGGCATTACGATGCCTGCACCACAGACTGCCACGCCATCGACTCTCCTAGTTTTGCTGGGAACTCTACTTGTTTTATTGAGCTATGGAATAAGACGACGTGAGCCCACGCTAAAACACCCATTTCGGTCCCTCAATCTAAGAAAAACAATTTTGAGGGCTTAGGATGAATCATTCACTACTGCCCGTGCTGATGATAATTGGAATTTTTTTAGTCAGTAAAGGCATCTATATGCAAGTTAAAGCGGAAGTCGCTCAATTTTTAATTTCATCATCGTGGCAGAATCGCACCCTGGATACGCCTCCCATAAAACCTTGGAAGTGGGCTGATACTAGGGTAATTGCAAAATTAGATGTTCCGAGGTTAAAGGAGACTGCTTATGTGATGCAAGATGATTCAGGTGAATCTCTGGCATTTGGTCCAGGTCATATGCCAGCGAGTGCAACGCCATCAAATAACGGTCACGTAATTATCTCTGGGCACCGTGATTCACATTT
>CAZJWW010000175.1:0-4767 GCA_964549895.1 uncultured Gammaproteobacteria bacterium | reverse complement strand
CATACGTACTATCGCAACAAGATCTTGATAATATGGCGGCCGCGTCAGATCCGCTAACAGCGATTGACAATACAGCGAGCGCTGACGGTGAGCCGGCCAATGGCCCAATTCCGACGGTGTTGCCGAGTTCAGTCGAAACGGGCGTTGAACCCGATCCGAGTCTGGAGCTGATAAAAACGTCTGCTATTACTGCGCCAGTTGCTGCAGGCTCAGTGATTACCTACAGTTTTATGCTTACTAACGACGGTAATGTGACCATTAGTAATCCAAGCATGGACGACGCTATGTGTCAGGTTCCGACCGGCCCCTTGTCGTTTGGTGTTGGATTCGTGTCTGGCGATACCGGTGTGATACCGCAAGCGCTCGACGTTGGAGAAACCTGGTTATTCCAGTGTGATTATACAATCACCCAAGCAGATATTGACGCAGGGACGGTGCAGAATACCGCTACCGCTGCTGGTCAAGATCCTTCTGGGGCAACAACCGAGGATGATTCAGATTCAGGAAATGCCGGTGATGACACTGGTGCAGATGACGATCCTACGAACACGCCTTTGCCTCAAACACCTTCTTGGGAAATTGCTAAATCAACGGTGTCGACGCCTACCGCCGTTGGCGACACTTTGATTTATGATTTTGTCGTGACCAACACCGGCAATACCAGCATCAATACGGTTACCGTCGCAGATGCCAAATGTGTTGGAGGAATTGCGGCGCTTGACGTGAGTAGTGATATTGGTAGTGATGGCGTTTTATCTCCTGCTGGCTTTGGCAATTCGCCGAGTGCAGAACAATGGACTTACAGCTGTGTCTCGATTCCGGTAACGCAAGCAGAAATCGATAGTGGCAATGTCGTCAACACGGTTATCGCATCTGGTACAGCTCCAGGTGGCGTTGACGATGCTACAGATGAGGTGATTACTCCAACGCCACAAACACCATCTATGAGCTTAGTTAAGTCGGCGGGATCGGCGACGCTCAACAGCGATGGAAGTTTCGATCAAGTTTTCAATTTTGAATTGAAGAATACGGGTAACGTAACGCTTGATAATGTATCTATTAGCGACGATATTCCTAGCCAGTTCGGTGCGTGTTTTGTAGCGGTGATCGCGCCAGGCAATGCATCAATCATTGATTTAGGAGAGGCTGGGGGTTCGGCTGCTGTAACCATAGGCACGGCTCCGACAATAGTCAGTACCAGCGCTTTGGGTGTACAAGATAGTCTATTTGTTAGTAATTACGTTGTCAGATTTGATCCAAATGCCGCTGGTTGTTCCTTTCCATCGCCCGCAGAAAATACCGCTAGTGGTGGTTCTGATCAAGTCGCCGACGTTTCAGACAATGGTACTGATCCGGACGCAGCCAATCCAAATGATGGCGGCACGCCCACGCCATTTTCTCCGCCTATCCCTACGCCCCAACTAGGCTTAGCTAAATCGGCCGCAGTCATTATGGTTAATCAGGGTTTTAGTTTTGACGCTGAGTATTCCTTACTATTGCAAAATACCGGAGACGTCGATTTGCAAGAAATCGCTCTATTTGATGACTTGGCGAGCCAGCTCGGTGCAGTGTTTACCGCATCACCAGCAAGTGTGCCTGGAAGCGGTGTCATCGTTGCGCCGGTCGTTAGTATAGTGACTGATGCACCACCGCAAAACATCGTTCTACCCGCTGCGAATCAGGCATTTACTGGCGGGTCGGAGAGTTTATTTAGCGATGATTCAGGGTTTCTCGGAATAGGCGATGTCATAGAAGTTCGATTTACTGTGCGTATTGATCCAACGGTAGTGATTCCTCTGCCTGAAGAATTTCAGAATAGCGCTGAAACGACCGGCGTTGCTCCCGATGGTGCTGACGTTAGCGACCAATCTAACAACGGGTCTGATCCGACCCAAGGCGCGGGAGGTGCAGGAGAGCCAACAATCATCACGCTGGACGATGTCTCGGCGTTGCCGATCACGCTGGGCTTCTTTGATGCGCAACGATTAGGCAACGGTCAGGTGCGCATACGCTGGCAGACCCACACCGAGGTTTCTAATCTAGGCTTCAATGTCTACGGACGCATCGATGATGAATGGCAACAATTAAACGACAGAGTTATTCCAGGGCAGGGTGATTCGGTTGAATTAATCGACTACGAGTTTACGACCTCTGTGGCCACTGAAATTTTTGCCCTGAGTGATATCGATGGTACCGGTAAGGAAACCTTGCATGGTCCGTTTATGCTTGGACAATCCTATGGTGCTAATGACCCCCGTATTGAAACGGATTGGCAGCCGGTAAAACAACGCAGACTTAACAAACAAGATTTGCGAGATGCACGTAGAAAACAACAGTTAATGGAAAGAAATGAAATGCGGCGGCAGAAACGTGCCGCAGCGGGAGGTGTTCGATGAGAATTCTAATTAAACAAATTTTATTCACCGTGTTTATCGGCGCTCCCGTCGCCGTACTCCACGCTGAACAACTCATCAATATTAATGTAGTACAGGATGGTATGCATGAGGTGACTTTCGAGCAACTCAATGAAGCTGGCTTGGACATTTTAGGTGAGCCTATCTCAAATCTGGCGATGTTCAATCGTAGTAGCATTGTTCAAACCGAGATTATTGGCAGTAGTCTAAATCAGGATGTATTTGGTCCAGGTGGAAAAATTCGTTTCTATGGTGAGAGTATTGATACCTTGTACACCGGAACCAATGTATACACCTTGGCACTGGACCAAAATGCGCATGCACCAATCACCACTAAAACAATTCCATTTTCAGACCGTGGTGCATTTGCCAGCAGTTATCTTGCTAAAAAAGAATTTGCGCCTCAGAAAGCCTATAGCTTTGTCTCGCCCGATCAAAATGATCCATGGTATGCCAAACGAATTACGGCCTTAGAAGGAGCGGTGCAAGATAACGTCGATCTACTTATCGAAGATTACCAACCCGGTGGGAATAATGGTGCGACGATGCCTAAGCTAAACGTGGAAGTATGGGGCGCCTCAAATATACCCACGTCGTCGACCGATCATCATCTAAAAGTATCTATTAACGGACAAAGTATTATCGATGAAGTTTTTGATGGGTTGAGCGGACATCGATACTCTGCGGACATCCACACCTTGTTTTTAGGTGACAATAGAGTTGTTCTTGAGTTGCCATTGGATCAAGGGGTTGCATTTGATGCAGTTAATATTAATAGTGTTGAGGTTCAATATCCTCGTGCATTTATCGCACAAGAAAACAAACTTAGTTTTGTGTCACGATTCACAAAATTTCTAGTGCGAGGGTTTTCCGAATCTGAATTAATTGCCTATGTGCGCGAAAGCGACAGAGTGAACCGGATCGAAAACGTTACTATCAGCGATAGTTGTCTTGTTGGCGGCAGTTGCTCGATGGTGTTCGGTGGGACCGGTAGCGTCGCAGAATATTTTACCCTTCATGAAAGTCAATTTATTCAGCCTGAACTTTCATACTTGCCCGTTGAATCTGATATTAAATCTGGCTCTGCCGAATATTTGATTATTACGCACTCTGATTTTATTGCCGAGGCCGGCGAGCAAGACCACCTAGCACGCTTAGCTTCCTCTCTTGGAGAGGAGTTTTCCAGCGTTGATATTGTTGATGTTGATCAAATCTATGCGCAATTTGCAGCTCATATTTTCGATCCGCATGCCATTCGTGACTACATAGAATACGCTCGAGATAATCGTGGCACTCGTATGGTTTTACTTGTTGGTGGCGATATTTATGATTACCGGAATTTTGAAAATGAGGATGCACGTAGTTTTATCCCTTCATTATATGAGGCGACAGATGACTTGATTCGGTTTGCGCCAGTCGATCCAAAGTATGTTGACTTCGACGACGACAATGTACCCGACATGCCTATTGGTAGGCTACCTGTTCGAACAATGCAAGAGTTAGCTGCGACAATCGATAAACGCGAAGACTATTTAAATCGCACCTATCGTCGTGATGCAGTATTTGCGGCAGATGCATTCAATGAATTGGAACAATACAGCTTTATGCTCGACGCACAGACTAATCGCCAGAATTTCTTCTCAGATTGGAATGTCACTACCGCTTATGTTGATGAGTTAGGGGTGCGTAATGCTCGTTCAACAATTTCTCAAAGTATCAATAAGGGCGTTTCACTCACTTCATTTTTTGGTCACTCTTCAATTTCTCAATGGAGCTTTGATGGCTTATTTAATGGATTTGATATTGAAAATTTGCAGAATGAAGGACGTCCGACAATTGTAACTCAATGGGGTTGTTGGAATACCTATCATGTTAATCCAAATGTGGACTCGATGGGTCATCGATTTATGGTACAAGGGGATCGCGGGGCGGTTTCGGTTATGGGCGCAACGACCTTGACCTCGGCTCACAACGAACGGGCCCTTGCTGAGTTAATTTTTGCTGGAATTTCTGAAGGTAAGTCATTAGGTGTTGCAATAACTGACGCCAAGGTGGAATTCGCACTCTCCCGTCCAGATGCCGTTGACGTATTGTTAGGTTGGACATTGCTAGGTATGCCTGAACTCACCATGAGATAAGCACCGGCTTGCGAATTAGTATAGTCGCTCACAGAATTTCTTCGGCATCTAATAAAATATATCTAATGCTGCTTTTCAAATTCTCTAAATACCGAAAACTCCCATTTGCGAACGGCTAATACCATTGTCGTGCCATGGCAACTATCGAATGCTTGCCGACGATCTTCGCTTTGTAATTCGTCGTATAAATCTCCTGCGTTATTTAAGCGGTCGAT
>CAZJWW010000174.1:0-4847 GCA_964549895.1 uncultured Gammaproteobacteria bacterium | reverse complement strand
TATGGTCGGTGGTACTACTGGCGCAGGCGGCGGCGGTGGAGGAGCACCAAAACCGCCGCCTCCAAACACGGCTGGGGGGGCGCCAGCTCCTATCGCGGCAGAAACTAGTCCACGCCGCCCTCTATTGTAAGGAGCAACTCTCGCATCAGCGAGATAATAAAATGCAACCGGCACCTCTGTCACTCCGAGAGCATTCAAGGCCGCAATTAAATCGGGACGATTAAAAACAAGCCCCCTATTTACAATACTTCGAAGGGAATCTGGATTTTGCCAAGATTTTGAATTCTGCAAAGGCCGTGTTTTCTGTAGGCTGCCCGAGTCGGCAACATCAGGTTCAACATACGGAAAAGCGGCCTCCGTTCTAGGGTCATCCCATGCAGCAACCTGTTGATTTTCACTGACGGCGTAACTAACTTTTCCATCATCATTAGAATCGATGATTGTCACCAAAAAGGCAGTGTTATCCACTGTATACTTTCGAGCTTCTTGTAATAAGTTTTGCCATTGCTCTGGCTCGAAATCTCGTTCTGTTGGTATCGCGAATACGTCGTAGAACTCTTCTACAGTAGCGTATAAGTGGTGATCCCCAAATTGCCACTCGGGTGTTGGGGTGAGCATTAAGCCTTTTTCAGTAAATGCAGCATGCACGCCTTTAATAGTCTGCGGATAGCCCAAATTATCAACGGCGCGCTCATTTAAACGATTAAAGATAAATACCACTGGCAAAAGCGCGTTTGGATCAGCGTTCAATGCTTCATTAATACGATCGCCACCATCGATTAAAACCGAACGATCTGATTCGTAAAGAGATACAAAAATAGGTCGTTTAGTAAAATCTTGATTCGATTTATTACGGTACCAGCGGGCATTACTTTCCGTTCCTTGCAATCTTTTAAGTTCTGCAGCAGACGCCAAAAAGTGATATTGGCCACCGAACCAATCCGGATAAGGTCGCAGCACTAAACGCCGTTCAAAGAACCTATCAATAACGGTCTCTACAGAATAAGGCAAAGCGTCATTTTCCCGCTCCAATTCATCTAATCTATAACTGGAATATAGCTGTGGTCTTTCGTGCTCTTCTAGTAACGGCAATACGGTGACGGCTGAGCCTGTGAAATCACGGCTGTTAGCAGGTTGATACTCTACTGCAGCTTGTAGCACGGTATCTATACTCACACCCATTGCGAGAGCCTGCATAAACACCGGCAGCGACGGGGTATCCTTACTTAGTAGACGAAGTATTTCTAGCTTGGTTGGAGTACTTGCCTCATTATAGATTCGCTCGCCAAACTCTGTGTCTGCATAATCTGGGCTCGCAGCCCGCCAATCCCTAACAAAAGAATCACTCTGATTATCAAATTCACTTTCATTCGTCGGAGGAACTCGATAGCCAGAACCATCCGCAATTTGTTGGCTATGCGCAATACCCGACCACATCAACGCAGCCAATCCAGAAACAATTAGGTTTGTTACTAAGTTATTCTCATAACCCTTTTCAGTGCGATGAGTATTGAAGGAATTGTTTAAGATACTAGCGTGGGTATTGGCCTTACAGGCCTTATTACGTTCGAGTGAATTCGACTCGAACACTGCCAAAAAATGCTTTTTTAATGATTTTAATACCATTTTAACAAGCTCATATTTTGTATTAAGGGCACTTATTCAATTTTAAAATCAATGACTTAATACTGCCATGTAATTTACATGTATTGAAATTATAGCAATTTAGCTTATAAAAATCCCAATCAATACGTGACGATAAAAACGCTTAAAATAAAATGACTCGTTACTGAACGATATGATTATGAAACAAGCCTATATTCAAAATTATGCGTCTACCGTACCAATGAAGGACAAATTGCCCACTTACTTGGGCCGTCCCACTGATTTCTTTCGAGAAGAAAGACCCAAACTAATTTTGTTAATTCTTTGAATTTACACTCTTTTCTATAGATCTAAACGAATTCCGAGTTAATTATTGTTAAACCGTTCATGTATTTTTGCAGTATTTCGGGTACCGCAATAGACCCATCTGCATTTTGATAGTTTTCCATGATGGCTAATAACGTTCTACCTACCGCTAAGCCAGAACCATTTAAGGTGTGAACTAACTCGGTCTTTTTATTGTTAAGTCGATATCGCGCCAACATTCGGCGTGCCTGAAAGTCTTCAAAGTTACTGCAAGAAGAAATTTCTCTATAGGCATTTTGTCCTGGCAACCAAACTTCGAGGTCATAGGTTTTAGCCGCCGAAAAACCCAAATCCCCACCGCACAAAATTACTTTTCGATACGGCAGTTCTAAGCCCTGTAATATCGCTTCGGCATGCGAGGTAAGCTCTTCCAAAACCTCATATGAATCTTCTGGTTTTACAATTTGGACCAACTCTATTTTTTCAAATTGATGTTGACGAATCATGCCTCGAGTATCTCGCCCATAGGCTCCCGCCTCACGCCTGAAACACGGCGTATGAGCCACCATCTTCAACGGTAATTCCTCACTGCTCAGGATAGTGTCACGTACAATGTTCGTGACCGGCACCTCGGCGGTTGGAATTAGGTAATAAGGATCTTCTGCTTGCGTCGCAAACAAATCATGATCACCGAATTTTGACAATTGACCTGTTCCTATCAAACTGTCGGCATTAGCCAAATAAGGTACATATGTTTCCTTGTACCCGTGCTGTTCAGTATGTGTATCCAACATGTATTGAATCAGAGCTCGATTCATACGGGCCAAAGCACCTCTCATCACCACAAATCTGGAACCCGTGATTTTAGCGGCCACTTCAAAGTCGAGCCCACCTAACTCCTCGCCTAAATCCACATGGTCCTTGACTTCAAAGTCGTAGTTGGCGGGTTCTCCCCATTTAGCAACTTCAACATTGTCGTCCTCACTTTTACCCTCAGGCACAGAGCTGTGCGGCACATTGGGCAACACTGAGGTAATTTCAGACATCGATTGTTTGACTTCTTCCAATCTAGCTTTTGCCGCTTTTTGTTGATCAGAAAAAGCCGCTACCTCTTCCATCAATGCATCAACATCACCACCCTGCGACTTGGTCTTACCGATCTCTTTAGAGCGCGCATTTCGCTTTGCTTGCAATTCCTCAGACTCAATTTGCAAGGCTTTGCGCTCGGCCTCCAGTGCTTGAAAAGCGGGTACATCTAAGTTGTGACCTTTTATTTTAAGCGCGGTCGCAATCGATTCGATATCATTTCGTAATAACTGTGGGTCTAACATTTTTAAAAACCAATTTTTTATCGATAAAGTGAGTGATAAGTCATGTTTGGCGCGCCAACATTAATCCCAAAAAGCACATAGCGACACATAAAATCACGCTCGTTAACACATACAGAACTGCCCGCCCATCCGCACCTTGTTCAAGCAGCGTGATCACTTCCAAAGAGAACGCTGAAAAAGTGGTGAAGCCACCGAGAAAACCAGTCAAAACCACCGTTTGTGCCTCTTTAGAAACGTCAAATTTATGCACTAAGGCCCAGGATAAATAACCCATCAAAAAACAGCCTATAACGTTCGCTAATAAGGTTGCATATGGTAGCCCTGCGAACGGTAGATTGAGGGCGGTTCTGCCCAATAAATGACGCAGCAAAGCACCCAAACCCCCAGACATAATTATTGCTAAATACAACATCAATCAGGCCTTATTCACTGAGAAAATCCACACCCTCAGGAATTTTAAACTTAAATCGACGACTGGGCAGCCTTATATTCGATTGGACCTGAGACAAGGTTAAGCGAGTTACATTACCCAGGCCATCGATTAATTCTATTACCTCAAGAACCCCAGTATTAAAACCCATTAACAATTGCTGATAACTGGAGTTTTTATCCTTAGGTGTTAAAGCGACCCAGCTAAGCCCATCGGTCAGCCCAATATCACTGATCATAAAGTGCTGATCAATATCCGCACCGTTTTGCACTAAAACAAGGCTTGGTACTTGGCTAAGCGCATCTAGCAGGCTGCGCCTGGTGACCTGATCTAAATCAGGAGAATACAAATATATGTGTTCTCCGTCGGCAATAATTTGCTGACCCTCAGGTAAATCCGGGTCATCACTTGCGTAATCCCAACGAAATTTACCAGGCCGAGACAGAGAAAAAGTACCACTGGAACTTTCCAAACTAAAGCCAGTTTCATCCGTTACCTGCTGCTCAAAATTGGCTTGCAAAGTCTCTACGTCTTCAAAGAACTGACGCAGCATAGCCTCCGACGCCATGCAAATGGGAGTGCATAGCAGCGCCAATATGACACCATTAATTTTAAATGCTCGTTTCAATGTGTGGGTTTGCATACGCAATGTTTAGTCCTCAATCGGTGGAGGTGCTAGCACTTCTCGCTTACCGTTATCTTCTGCAGCGGTTATCACGCCAGCCATTTCCATGGTTTCGATCATGCGCGCGGCGCGGTTATAACCAACTCTTAATTGGCGTTGAACAGATGATATAGAAGCACGACGCGTGCGCGTGACAAATTCAACGGCTTGATCGTATAAAGGGTCACTCTCAGGATCACTACTCGATGACTCATCTCTGAACGCAGAGGGCAGCGCCTCGTTTACTTCGCGGGGGGCGGTCAGAATAGAGTCATCATAATCTGGCTCTGCATCCGCTCTTAACGAGTTCACGACTGCATGCACTTCTTTATCGGAAACAAAACTACCGTGCACACGAATCGGCATGCTGGTGCCCGGTGGCAGGTACAACATATCACCATGACCGAGTAACATTTCCGCGCCCATTTGATCAAGAACAGTACGGGAATCAACTTTGGATGACACTTGAAACGCCACGCGAGTGGGAATATTTGCTTTTAATAAACCAGTA
>CAZJWW010000173.1:0-4901 GCA_964549895.1 uncultured Gammaproteobacteria bacterium | reverse complement strand
AGCTGGATTGGCCGGAGATGGAAAAATTACTGATTGCGGGCACTCGATGTGCCAGTTGCTGCGCGCAGAACTCTCTTCTGGGAAGTGGTGCTCGCACAGCCGATTGGTTATTTGTTAGCGATTCACCAAATAGCAAAGAAGTGGCGGCGAAAACATTTTTCGACGGACGCGCTGGAAAGCTTTTTGAGGCCATGTTGCGTGCCATAGGTTTAGAGCGCGAGAACGTGTATTGCACCAGTATTTTTAAGTGTGCGCCCACGGAAGATTTAAGTAGTTCACCGCAATGTGGCGATTGGGTGCATCAGCAAATTACCTTGATAAAACCAACAGTGATAGTTGTCTTTGGCGAATTTGCCGCACAAACATTACTGAAATCAAACGAGCCGTTATCGCTCATGCGCGAAAATAGTCCGATATATCGACGTTCTGGTGCCAAGGTAATAGCAACTCATCGACCACGCGAGATGTTGGAAGAGTGCAGTTTAAAAGCTCAAGTATGGATCGATCTTAAAAAAGCCATGCAGCTATAACCGAGCCTCATAATTGTGCTAAAGACCAACAGACAAACAATTAGCGGCGCTCAATTGGTGTTACGGGATATGCACACCAAGGATCTAAATCAAGTTTTATTGATTGAACGCAATGCGCAAATCAGTCCATGGAGTCGCTTGTCGTTCGAGGAATCTTTAACGAAACAAAATATTTGTCGAGTGTTGGAGACAAATAAGGAAATTATTGCTTATCACGTAGTTTGTCCGATTGAGGACGAATTACACATCTTGAATGTGGTAGCTGCTCCGCAGTTGCAAGGGCTGGGATTAGGTCATCGATTGATGCACGATATTCTAGACATTGCAAAAGACCAGAACCTTAACAGAATTTTTCTGGAAGTCAGAGCTAGTAACGAGGTTGCAATGAATCTCTACGCACAATGGAGTTTCAAACAAATCTCAATTCGCAAAGCCTATTATCGTAGCTCTGCTCGCACTAATGGTTTACGTGAGGACGCTTTAATCTTTATGCGCGAGGTGCGCTAAATTTAGATCATTAATTTAGAAAAACCAAAAGTCGTTGATTCAGTGACAGTATTTGCGTGCTAGACAGTTTATTCCAGCTCATCAATTCTTGCAATTTAACTTGATAGCGTTTGGCGATCGACCATAGTGTGTCACCTTTTTGCACATGGTGAATTACTTGTCTCGATTCGTTGGTGTTTGTTCCGAGACTGTTAGCAGCTAGCGTGCTGCTACCCGCAACACTGCTTCGAATTTCACCTGGACTAGCTAATCCACGCACCGGAATAACTAAATCTCGCCCGGCTCGAATATTGTTGTTTTTTAGTTTATTGCTCGTTTTAAGAGCATTGACTGTCACTCCGTATTGGTTAGCAATGCCGCTGAGCGATTCACCTCTTTTAATTCTGTGCTGTCGATAATTGATTGTTGGGCTATTAGCGAGTTGTTGGCTAACTCTCTGTGCCTGATATAGGTGATTAAGCGGAACGATTAGTCGGTGAGGTCCTTTAGGGGATGTAGCCCAGCGTTTTTGAGCTCCGTTAAGATTTTTAAGGCTTTTGTAATCAATCCCCGAATCTTGTGCAAATTGCTTTAAATCAATTTGGCCGGGAATATCAATCGTTGCGATATTCTGCCTATTTGGGATAACTGGCAGTTTAATATTATACCGTTCGGGATTCTGTACAAGATTCTTAAGGGCGAGTAGTTTGGGTACGTAACGTTCTGTTTCAAGACGCAGATTTAAATTTTGGTAGTCAGTGGGGCGATTGGCACGTTTATTTTTTTTAATGGCCCTAAGAACGGTTCCTTGTCCGGCGTTATAGGCCGCTAATGTCAAAAACCAATCGCCATAGAACATTGCATTTAGTTCAGTTAAATAAGAAAGTGCAGCTTTGGTGGAAGCGATTAGGTCGCGGCGCCCGTCATACCAATAATCTTGGCGTAGCCCAAAATGTTTGCCTGTAGATGGAATGAACTGCCAAAGCCCGGCTGCACTAGAGCGCGATACTGCGTTGGGTTTAAAAGCGCTTTCAACAGCTGGGAGTAAGGCTAACTCCATTGGCAAGCCACGTTTTTCTATTTCGTCGACAATATAATACAGAAATGGTTCCGCTCGTTTAAAAAGATCCCTGAGATACGTTGGGTGTTGGCTGCTCCAACGTTCTTGCTGACGAATATATCTGGATTCCATATCGGGCAATCGAAAACCACTGCGCATACGCGTAAGTAAGTCTTGTTCAACAATGACCACGGGTTTTTGTTGAGTAATGACGGCCGGTCTCTGTTGGGCTTGCTCTAGCGGATCGAACGTGGGTGTTTCTTCTAACTTACCGAATTTTTCTGTGCTTCTTTGGTTCTCACTGCCTGAGTTTTCTATAATTGTGCCATGCTGCGAATTCGCGATTTTTTCATTTTTAGCCTTACTGTCGATTGGCTCGTTGATTATGACTTTCGACTCAGAGCTAGGCGCTTGCCTGTCTTGCGGCGTCGTTTCAGCCTTTGGTTTGCGCAAGACTTTTGACAAATCGGGCGATATATTTGGTAAATGTCCACAACCGCTTAACAGCAGTAAAATGGCTATGATAATGGACGCATTTAAATTCATTTGCGGATAGTAAAGAGTGCTTTCTGCGAGGTCAATGTGAGATTTGATTATTTACTAAAGTTGAGATGTAGTTATCATGCAAAAGCCATAAATTAGTGCTGTTTTCGATAAATTTTGAGTTTCAACTTTAGCCAGTGATGTACTATTAAAGCATGACCCAGTTAGAATCAAAAAACACTGTTTGGCAAAATTCAGAGTATGCACAGCAATTGTTTGCTGCCGAACGACATGTTTTGGAATTGGCTATGCGCCAAGCGCTAGGGCCCAGCACCTTGCAAATAGGCGGTATGCTAGATGAGTCGGTAATTGCAGATTGCGATTTGCCGTATTTAGTTCGATCCAGCATAAAGATGAACAATTTTGGTGATACGATCGATATGCATGCTGACCCTGCGTTTTTACCGTTTGCGCCCGAATCTTTTTCGACCGTGGTGCTACCGCATGTGTTAGAAGGTCATAAACTGCCGCATCAGGTATTACGTGAAGCGCACAGGGTGCTGCGATCTGAAGGGCATTTGGTATTGAGTGGCTTTAATCCTATCAGCCTAATTGGAATGCAGCGTTGGTTAAGTCGGCGGGCGGTGTTTGATGGTAATTACTACAGCGCCAAACGTGTTATCGATTGGTTGCAATTACTAGGGTTCGATGTTGTCGCCAGTGCACCGTATCAATACTCACCCCTCAGCAAAAGTGAGCGTATTCGCAAAAGTACGCAATTCTTAGAGTCGATCGGTGATCGTTGGTTGCCCATGACAGGTGGTGGCTATATGATTACCGCCAAACGAAGAGATGTTGGAATGACCTTGGTTGGCAAACTAAAAAGCAAAAAGTCCAAGCGAGCTAGCTTGGCTACGTCACCAGTAAAAACCGCCCTAAAATAATATTTTAGTATTCGAGAAGCCGTGTCTAAAGCCGTTGGAAAAAGTGTTGAAAGATCTATTAGAAATGCTGTAGAAATTTATACAGACGGTGCTTGTCGTCATAATCCAGGCCCTGGTGGCTGGGGCGCAGTGCTTCGTTATGGCGACACTAGCAAAGAAATATTCGGGGGTGAATTAGATACCACCAATAATCGCATGGAGTTGATGGCAGCTATTAAAGCGTTGGAATCCTTGACCCGAGACTGTGAGGTTACCTTGTACACCGACTCTCAATACGTGCGCAAGGGCATCACTGAGTGGATAATGAATTGGAAAAAACGCGACTGGAAAACAGCTGCCAAGAAACCGGTAAAAAATGCCGATCTATGGAAGCTGCTCGATACGCAAGTAGACCGCCATAGCGTAAACTGGGTTTGGGTAAAAGGACATTCGGGGAATGAAGGCAATGAATTAGCCGACGCGCTCGCGAACAAAGGGGTTGATCAGGTGGAGGGAAAATAAACATGAACAGCGAAAATTTAAATTACGATCGTCAAATTGTATTAGATACTGAGACCACTGGGCTTGAATATCGTCAAGGACATAGAGTTATTGAGATAGGCTGCGTAGAGTTAATTAATCGTAAACTCACGGGTAACAACTATCACGTCTATCTAAATCCTGAGCGCGAAATTGATCTGGGCGCGATGGAGGTTCACGGGATTACCAACGAATTTTTGAGTGACAAGCCTTTATTCGCTGATGTTTATGAAAAAATGCTTGAGTACTTAAGTGGTGCTGAACTGATAATTCACAATGCCGCATTTGATGTTGGTTTTCTAAACGCAGAACTGAATAGAATTGCCATTCCGACCCCGACAATTGCCCAAATATGTGGAGTTCATGATACCTTGATTCAGGCTCGTAAAATGTTTCCTGGTCAACGCAATGATCTCGATTCTTTATGTCGGCGCTATGAAATCGATAATGCGCACAGAGAATTACACGGCGCTTTGCTGGATGCTGAGATACTTGCCGATGTTTATTTATCGATGACAGGCGGGCAGACTCTATTGTCTTTAGATGTTGCGGAAGTTGTTAGTGATCCGCACGGAGTCAAAAAAGATGCTATAAATTTTTGTGAATTATCATTACCAATTATTGAACCGAGCGGCGAAGAGTTGCAGAATCACGTAGACTGGGTGGCCAGGCTAGATGAAAAAGTAGATGGCCAGTGTGTATGGTCAAAGCTAGACAATAAGAATAACCATTGAGCAGGTCAGTACTGTTCATTCTTTGAGGTTTAAGCTAAAGGCTCTTTATTGGCTGAAGGTTCTTTATCCGCTGAAGGCTCTTTATTGGCTGAAGGCTCTTTTATCATCCGCTGAAGGCTCTTTATCCGCTAAAGGCTCTTTTGGG